>CAZZGM010000521.1:0-2388 GCA_964653955.1 uncultured Bifidobacteriaceae bacterium
GGCAACATGGGGACGATTTACGCTGACAACGCGGCCATTGAGGCCACGGGTGATCAGACCCCCAGCGGCACAGCCCGTCCGATTCAGTAAGCACGAGTTGGTCTCGGCAGGACGCGGGCGCGGCTCCTCAGGGTCGCGCCCGCGGCCTGTACGGGCGCCCGAAGTCTCCCGGCTATAATTCGCACCATGTCACGCTGGTTTCTCGGGTTCGCCGCACTTGGTCTGGCGGCATCGTCGGCCTCCACCTGGGTGCACTACCGACTGCTGACCGATCCCACATACGCCAGTGTGTGCGACGTGAACAGCCGCTTCAGTTGCAGCAACGCCTATACCAGCCAGTACGGCGCGGCCGCCGGCGTACCCGTGGCGGTGTACGGCGTCCTGTTCTTCCTGTTCATCATCGGACTGGTGACGTTGTGCTCGCGGTCGCGGACCGCGTCGCAGAACCTGGCGGGATATGTGTTCGTCAGCTCGACGCTGGGGCTGGCCGTGGTGTTGTACCTGGCCTACGCGTCGTACTTCATTCTCGGCACCGTGTGCCTGCTGTGCGTGGGCACCTACGTGGCCGTCATCGGGCTGTTCCTGTCATCGGGAGCAGCGGCAAAGGAACCCATGTCAAGCTTGCCCGGCCGCGCCACCCGCGATCTCGGTACCCTCGTTCGTACGCCTGCCGCCCTGGCCGCCGCGGGCCTGTTCGTGGCGGCCGCGCTGGCCGCGGTGTTCATGTTTCCCGGCGGCGGCGCGTCAGCGGCTCCGGACGGCGGTGTCAGCGCCGACGGATCGCAGGCCGCGGCCATTCCGTCGGCCGACGAAGCGCGTGTGCGCGAATTCGAAGCCTGGCTGGCCACGCAGCCGCGCGAGACGGTAAACGTCCCCGCCAATGGTGCCGATGTAGTGATTGTGAAGTTCAACGACTACCAGTGCCCGGCGTGCGGCCAGACGCACGTCGAGTACAAGCCGGTCTTCCAGAAGTGGATGAAGGAAGCACCGGGCAAGGTGGTGGTCGTGTCCAAGGACTACCCGCTGGAGCGCGAGTGCAACCCGCAGATGTCCAACGACATGCACCCGGCGGCGTGCGACGCGGCCGTGGCCGTGCGCCTGGCCCGCGAGCAGGGCAAGGCCGAGGCCATGGAAGACTGGCTGTTTTCGAATCAGCCGGCCATGACGCCGGCGTCCGTGCGTCAGGCGGCACGCGACGTGGGTGGCGTGACCGACATGGACGCGCGCTACGCGGCCACGCTGCTGCAGGTTCGCGCCGATGCCCAGCTGGGCACACAGATGAACATCACCGGAACCCCGACGTTCTTCCTCAACGGCATTCGCCTGCCCGGGCTGCGGCCCGAGTTTTTCGACGTGGCCATTGCCTGGGAATTGAAGCGCGTGGGGGGCGGGAGCAACTAACGGTGGCAGCAGCCATTGAAACCGAAGGGCTGTCCAAGGACTTCCTTGTCGGCTTCTGGCGGCCCCGTCCGTATCGCGCGCTCGACAACCTGACGCTGTCGGTCGATGAAGGCGAAGTGTTCGGCTTTCTCGGCCCGAACGGGGCCGGCAAGAGCACCACGCTCAAGCTGCTGATGCAGCTGCTGTTTCCCACGTCCGGTCATGCTCGCATTCTGGGGCGTCCGGTGGGCGACGTCGCCATGCGGAAACGCATTGGCTTTCTCCCCGAGAACCCGTACTTCTACGACCATCTCACCGCCGAAGAACTGCTCACCTACTTCGCGAAGCTGTTTGGCTTGGGCGGCGCCGACGTCACGCGCCGCGTCTCTCAGGTGCTGGACGATGTGGGGATTGGTGGGGAACGGCGGTTGCGGCTGCGTCAGTATTCAAAGGGGATGGTGCAGCGCGTGGGCCTGGCGCAGGCGCTGGTCAACGAGCCGGACGTCGTCTTTCTCGACGAGCCGATGTCTGGGCTCGACCCCATTGGCCGCCGTCATGTCCGGCAGCTGATGCTGCGGCTGCGCGATCGCGGCTGCACCGTGTTTTTTTCGTCGCACATCCTGTCGGACGCCGAAGCGTTGTGCAGCCGTGTGGCCATCCTGGCCCAGGGACGGCTCATGGCCTCGGGACGCCTGTCGGACATCCTGGCGTTCGAGCTGCGCGGCTGGGAACTGGTGGTGGCCGAACTGCCGGACGCGCTCCGAGAGGCGCTGACGCTGCGTGCGCGGTCGGTGACGGCGCTGGCGCATGGCCGCTACACCATCGACCTGCCGCCCGACGTGGCGCCGGACGCACTGCTGGCCGAACTGACCAGCGGCGGTGCCCGGGTGATTTCGCTCAACCCCGTCCGCGAAACGCTCGAGGACTATTTCGTGCAGACGGTCGGCGCCGCATCCGCGCGGCAGACGGGGCTGTGACCATGCGCAACGTTGCCCTGGTGGCCACGGC
>CAZZGM010000522.1:0-2369 GCA_964653955.1 uncultured Bifidobacteriaceae bacterium
GCCGTTCATGCGGATCCTGCACTCGAAGTCGGGGCTGAACACCCTCATCACCCTGAAGGTGGATGGCGAAGCCGACACGCGCGTGCTGGTGAAGGAAGTGCAGCTCGACCCCATCACGCACCATCCGCTGCACGCGGACTTCTTCCGCGTCAACATGGATCGCCGGATTACGGTGACGGTGCCGGTGGTGCTGCACGGTGAGCCGCGCGGCGTGAAGCTGGAAGGCGGCATCCTCGACTTCCTGCACCGCGAAATCGAGATGGAGTGCCTGCCGGGTGAAATTCCGAACGCGATTGACGTCGACGTGGCCGGCCTTGGCCTGAACGACGCCATTCATGTTCGCGACGTGGCGCAGAACGTCACGTGGACGTCGGTGACCGACGTCGACACCATGCTGGTGCACGTGGTGCCGGTGCGGGCGGCGGCTGAGGCTGCCGAAGGCGCCGCGGCCGAACCCGAAGTGGCCAAGAAGGGCAAGACCGAGAAGGACGACGAGAAGAAGAAGTAGCCATGAAGCTGGTCGTCGGTCTGGGCAACCCCGGGGCGGAGTATCGCGAGACGCGCCACAACGTGGGTTTCCAGGTCGCCGACGAGCTGGCCCGGCGCTGGGGCGTCGAGTCGTGGCGTGAATCGTTCGAAAGCCTCACCGCCCGGACGATGCACGCCAGTCAGCCCGTGCTGCTGTGCAAGCCGCTCACGTTCATGAACCTGAGCGGCCGGGCCGTGGCCGGCCTGGCGCACTTCTACAAGCTGGAACTGGCCGACCTGCTGGTAGTCACCGACGATGTCGCGCTGCCGCTGGGGCGGTTGCGGGCCCGGCGGGGTGGCAGTGATGGCGGCCACAACGGACTGAAGTCCGTGGCCCAGGCGCTCGGCACGCGCGATTACGCGCGGCTCCGGATTGGCGTCGGGCGCGGAGACATCGAGTCGGCGGACGGGCGCGTCGTGGCGCGTCCCGGTATGTCCGACCACGTGCTCGGCCGGTTTGGGCCGGACGAGCATGACACGATATCGGCGGCAATCCTGCGGGCCGCAGATGCCTCGGAGACGTTTGTCACCGGGGGAATCGAACGCGTGATGAACGCGTTCAATGCCGCAGAACGGCAAGACGGATCGAGAGCAGCGGATTCCGCGTCATAGCGGACACCCCTCCTCCTTGCCACTTCGGTGGCCCCGCCTTCGCCCCTTCGGGGCTACGGTGGGTCCATAAGGGAGACCTGATGAGTGCACGTACGTACGAACTGATTTACATCCTGGTGCCCGACGCGACCGAACAGCAGGTCGCCGACATGCAGACGCAGGTCGAGGGCATCGTCCAGCGCCTGGGCGGGACGCTCGAGAAGACCGAGCCCTGGGGGCGCCGCAAGCTCGCCTACGAGATTGGCCGGCACAAGGAGGGCGTGTACGTGCTGCACGTCATCCAGGGGTCGGGCGAGATCATGAAGGAAATCGATCGCCGGCTGAAGGTGAGCGACCTCGTCATCCGCCACCTGGTGGTGCGCGTGGACGAGCGGCAGCTGGTCGCCGATCGGGCGCGGACCAAGCGCCAGGAAACCTCGCGCCGCCGACGTGTGGCTCGCGGCCTGCCGCCGGATCGGCAGCCGGGTGAGGGACCGCAGCACGAGAACGATGATGATGCCGACGTCACCTACGACGGCGTGGACGGGGAGGTATAGCCATGGCGTTTGGAGGCAGGAAGCCGAGTGGCGGCAAGGGCAGGGGCGCCGGTTCCGGTGACAAGCAGGGCGGCCAGCGCCGCGGTCTGTTCCGTCGCCGCAAGGTGTGCAAGTTCTGCGCGGAACGGATCGATGACATCAACTACAAGGATGCGAAGCTGCTGAGCGGCTTCGTGCCCGAGCGCGGCAAGGTGCTGCCGCGCCGCATCTCGGGGACGTGCGCGCTGCACCAGCGCGCCCTGCGCGTGGCTATCCTGCGCGCCCGGCAGCTGGCACTGCTGCCGTACGCCTCGGACTAGCGGAGAGAGCCAGCCATGGAAGTGATTCTGCGAGACCACATCGAACACGTCGGAGAGCGTGGCGAAATCGTCACGGTGGCCGACGGCTACGCACGCAACTACCTGCTGCCGCGCAAGCTGGCCCTGCCGGCCACCGACGCCAACCGCAAGCGCGTCGAGCGCGAGCGCAGGATTGTCGAGGCACGGGAGGCCGAAGAGCGCGGCGCCGCCGAGGCCATTGCCGCGCGGCTCGGCGCACTGGAACTGTCGATTGCCCGCAAGGTGGGTGACAACGAGCAGATGTACGGCTCGGTCACCAACGGCGACATTGCCGATCTCCTGAAGGAGAAGGGCTTCGACATCGATCGCCGGAAGATCCTGCTGCCCGATCCGCTGAAGGCGCTCGGCGAAGCCT
>CAZZGM010000523.1:0-2367 GCA_964653955.1 uncultured Bifidobacteriaceae bacterium
TGGCAATGGTCTGCCCGGTGGCCACGACCACGACAGCCGTCGCCGCAAGCATCCCGCACAGCAGGAAGAACTGCCAGGGCGGGAGCAGGCCGGAATCAGCGGTGGAGGTAGAGGGCATCGGAGAGTTCTGCGGTTCTCGGGTTCAGTTCAGCGGGTTCGCGAGTTCCAGTTCACGACTTCCATACATCACTACTTGCCCTCGTCCGCTCGCTACCTCTCCACATCACTACTCGCAACATCTTCGAGTGTCGTGATTCAGTCGAGATCACGAAGTTCATCGTCGAGCCGCGAGCGAAGCGTGTCGTCCTCGTCGAGCATGGCAGCCGGGCCGGCAACCTTGGGACGATGCGACCAGCGGAGGGCAATGGCACCGGCACCCAGCAGGCCGCCAAGTCCCAGCACGTAAGGCAGCAGCCACGCCACGCGGCCCAGGCCCTCGTCGGGCGGTTCGCTGAGGATGTGATGACCGCCCTGCTCTTCCACGTAGTGCGCCAGCACCTCAGCTTCCGACTTGCCATCCTTCAGCATGGCGGTCACGTCGGTTTTCACCAGCGCGCAGTGGCCGCAGGCGCACTCACCGACCGGCAGCTTCGAACACCCACCACACCAGCAGGCCAGCTTCTTCGTGACGTCCTTCACTTCCTTCGAAAAAATCTGCAGCCGCGCATCGAGCGGATTGTCCACGTGCTGCGCGTGCACGAACGCCGGTGCGAGCACCAGTGCCAGCACCAGCAGCGACGCCGTGGCAGCGGCTCCCGCCGGCACACGGCCCGCGGCAAAGCTGATGGCGCGCTCCGGCAGCAGCGCGATGCCCGTGCCAATGGCCATGATGCCGAAGCCGAACCACAGCCAGTTCACCAGCGGGTTGATGTGCACCTCGACGCTGGCCGTCTGATCCTGTAGATCGAAGGCCGGCATCACGATGTAGAGATCCTCGGCAAACGACCGGCGAATGCCCACTTCGGTGGTGGGCTCTTCTTCGTGCTTCCGGTAGTACCACTTGGCCGGGTACATCCCCCCGAGGTCCTTGCCCTCGGTGCTCCGCACGCTCACGTGCGCCGTCACCATCTGCTTCTGCCCATCGTCGGTCACGCGGATGGCGTCCAGATGGAGCACGTAATTGCCGACCGTGGCTTCTTCACCTGGCTTCAGCAGCAACTGCTCGTCGCGGCTGAACCCTTCACCAGCAAAGCCCAGGAACATCAGGACAATGCCCAGGTGGACGATGTAGCCGCCATAACGGCGCTTGTTACGGCCGACGAGACCGACCATGGCGGTGAAGATGTCCGTGCCGGTCATGCCGCGCCGCACGTTGGCGCCACGGTAGAACTCCTGCGCGATGGTGCCGAACGTGAAGCCGCACAGCGCGAAGCAGATGCCCGAACTCCACACGCGCACGCCAAGCGCCACCACCACGCCGGCCGTGAGCAGCCCCATGGCCACCGGGAACAGGAACTGTTCCACGAGGTTTTTCACCGTCGACTTGCGCCACGCCAGCAGCGGTCCGACGCCCGTGAGCGCCAGCAGTGCCAGGCCAATGGGCGTCATCCAGCGATTGAAGAACGGCGGCCCCACCGTGAGGCGCTGACCGCTGACCGCCTCGGTGATGGTCGGGAACATCGTCGCGAAGAGGACGAAGAACGCCGAGAACAGCAGAATCCAGTTGTTGGCCAGAAACGCCGCTTCACGCGACATCCACGAGTCCAGCTCGTGGCGCGCCTGCAGCAGCGGCAGGCGGTAGATGACCCAGCCGAAGCTGAAGGTGGCCACCACGCCCATGAAGATGAGGAACAGCCGCGCCAGTGCCGGGTCGTCGCCAAACGCGTGCACCGACTGGACCACGCCGGAGCGTGTCATGAACGTGCCGAAGATGGTGAGCAGGAACGTGAGGATGACCAGCGTCACGTTCCACACGCGCAGCATGCCGCGCCGCTCCTGCACCATCACCGAGTGCAGGAAGGCGGTGGCCGTGAACCACGGGAGCAGGCCCGCGTTTTCCACCGGGTCCCAGCCCCAGAAACCGCCCCAGCCCAGTTCTTCGTACGCCCAGATCATGCCGAGCACGAGGCCGAACGACAGGAAGAACCACGAAAACATCGTCCAGCGGCGCACGGCCCGCAGCCACGAGTCGTCCAGGTGGCCGGTAATGAGCGCGGCCAGGCCGAAGGCAAACGGAATGGTCAGCCCCACGAAGCCGAGGTACATCGTCGGCGGGTGGATGGCCATGTAGAAGTTCTGGAGCAGCGGGTTGAGTCCACGCCCATCCGTCGGCGACTGCGTGAGGTAGGTGTCGAACGGGTTGTTGTGGATGATCATCAGGAAGAGGAAGAACATCTCCACCGCCGCGATGACCGCCACGACCCACGG
>CAZZGM010000524.1:0-1462 GCA_964653955.1 uncultured Bifidobacteriaceae bacterium
ACTACCGCGAGAGCTACGGTCTGTTTGCCTGCTCGGGCATCCTGTTCAACCACGAGTCGCCGCGGCGCGGCCTCGAGTTCGTCACGCGCAAGGTGACCGACGGCGTGGCGCGCATCAAGCTGGGGCTGGCCGATCATCTCGGCCTGGGGAATCTCGACGCGTGCCGCGACTGGGGTTTTGCCGGCGACTACGTGCGCGCGATGTGGCTGATGCTCCAGCAGGACGAGCCGGACGATTACGTCGTGGCCATGGGCGTGGCGCACTCGGTGAAGGACCTGGTGGTGGAGGCGTTCAGCCATGCCGGCCTCGACTGGGAGCAGCACGTCCGCACCGACGCCCGGTTCCTGCGCCCCGCGGAAGTGGATCATCTCATTGGCGACCCCGCCAAGGCGCGGCGCGTGCTCGGCTGGGAGCCGTCGGTGGACTTCAAGGGTCTCGTCCACATGATGGTGGATGCCGACATCGAGCGGCTCTCGCGTCAGGCACCGTCCGGCAGCGCGATTCCGGCGCGCTAGCGGGGGCCGCCGCTCGTCATGAGGGTCGGCCTCGTCCTCGTCACCTGGAACGCCGGCGCCTTCATCACCCGCACGCTCGAGGCCGTGGCCGCGCAGACGCGGCCGCCCGATGCCGTGGTCGTGGTCGACAACGCCAGCACCGACGATACGTGGCCGCGCCTGCAGTCGATGGCCGCGGCCTGGGCGGCAGCGTATCCGCCGCTTCCGCTCACCCTCATCCAGGCGGGCGCCAACATCGGCTTTGCGGCGGCCAACAATCGCGCCGTCGTCATGCTGGATGGCTGCGATGCCGTGGCTCTGCTCAATCCCGACGCCGTGCCCGAGCCCGGCTGGCTGGCTGCACTCTCAGCGGCGGCTGCGGCGCATCCGGAGGCGGCGTCGTTTGCGTCGCGCCTGATGTGGGATGGCCGTCCCGGCGTGCTGGATGGCGCCGGTGACGTGTGCCATGTGGGCGGTCTGGTCTGGCGCCACGGGCACGGGCAGCCGCTGGACGCCGTACCCGGGGCGATGACGTCGCGCCCGGTGTTTGCGGCCTGCGCGGCCGCGGCACTCTATCGCCGCGATGTCTGGTTACGCGCCGGCGGCCTCGACGAACGATTTTTCTGTTACGCCGAAGACGCGGACCTGGGATTCCGGCTGCAGCTGGCCGGGCATGCCTGCTGGTACACGGCGGATGCGGTGGCGCATCATTACGGCTCGGCCAGCGCCGGTGCCGGCAGTGCCTTTGCCGTCTATCACGGGCACCGGAATCTCGAGTGGCTGTTTCTCAAGAACATGCCCGCCGCGCTCCTGTGGCGATACCTGCCGCTGCACGTCGCCACGTGGGGAGCTGGTCTGGTGCTGTTCGCGCGCCGGGGGCGCGCCGGCGCCTTTCTGCGTGCCAAGCGTGACGCGCTGCTCGGCCTGGGTGGCGCGTGGCGATCGCGCCCGGCCGTGCAGGCGGCGCG
>CAZZGM010000524.1:1472-2355 GCA_964653955.1 uncultured Bifidobacteriaceae bacterium
CATCCACGCGCGGCTCGACCGGTCGTCGTTGTGGCGAAGGTTCAGGGCGTCGCGCGTCTGACAGGCGCTGGTTCGGACGCGCCAGGTGGTGAGTCCGGAGCGGACGGTGGCGTCAGCAACTCCCGGATGACACCTTCGCGAAGCGCGTGGTGCAGGTCGAACTTCGGCGACGGCACGGCGTTCATCCAGCACCCGCCAAACAGATCGAGGATTTCCGCATCCGTTCGCTGGCGCCCGGCCTGCAGCCAGGCGCGGCGTTCGGACAGTTCCGGCAGCATGTCGATGAAGTCGCTGAAGCCGGTCATCTGCGCCACCGTGGCCGCCGGTACCTGTTCGTGGAGTCCTTCGAGCGTGGCGTGCGGCCGCGAGGCCTCGAGCAGGTAGCGAACGCGTCCACCCGCGTGCTCCCAGCCTTCGCCGAGATCGCGCAGCATCTCCAGCGCGGCGCCGGCCAGCCCGCGAAGGCCCACCCGGCGCAGGTTGGTCAGCAGACCATAGTGCCGTCGTGCGCCACGGCGGCTCAGTGCGTGCAGCAGACGAATGCGCACGACGCCGGGGCGGAGGCGCCCCAGCACGGCGCGCCACGACTGTTGCGCCGTGACGCCTTCGTCGCCACGGCTGAACACGGTACCGAGCAGGGCACGATCGGTCGCCAGAAGAATGGCCGCCGGCAGTACCTGCCGAAGCGTGGCAGGCTCGAGCAACGTGTACAACATCCGCAGTGCGTTGCGCTCGAACGCACGGATGCGGGCCGCGCTTTCGGTTCCCGACGTGCCGTGATGCCGGTGATAGACGATGGCCCGCGGCGCGAACCACACTTCGTGGCCCAGCATCCACAGGCGCCAGCCGAACTCCACGTCCTCGTAGTAGGCAAAGGTGGGCG
>CAZZGM010000525.1:0-1143 GCA_964653955.1 uncultured Bifidobacteriaceae bacterium
CGCGAGCGTGCGGCGCCGTGGACGTTTGCGCGGGCCGCCGAGGTGAGTGGTGTGCCCGCGGAACTGCTGGAACAGGTGGCAAACCTGTACGCGCGCAGTTCACCGGCGCTGGTGAGATGCGGCTGGGGACTGGAACGCAACCGCAACGGCGGCAGCGCCGCGGCCGCCGTTCTGGCTCTGCCAGCCGTGGCCGGCAAGTTCGGCGTGCGCGGCGGCGGCTACTCGATGAGCAACTCGTCCAGTTACGGTATCGAGCGCACGTGGCTCACCGATCCGGAGCCGCCCACACGCGCGGTGAACATGAACCAGGTGGGACGGGCACTGACGGCGCCGGAGGGTGCGCCCGTTCACGGTCTGTTCGTCTACAACTGCAATCCGGCCGTGACCATGCCCGATCAGAAGCGGGTCATCGAGGGACTGTCGCGCGACGACCTGTTCACCGTGGTGTTCGATCAGGTGCTCACCGACACGGCCGCCTATGCCGACGTCGTGTTGCCCGCCACGACGTTCTTCGAGCACTACGACTATGCCAAGGCCTACGGCCCGTTGTCGCTGCAGCTCGGGCGTCCGGTCATCGAGCCGGTTGGAGAATCGCGGTCGAACAACGACGTGTTCATGGACCTCGTGCGGCGTGCGGGCCTGTCACGCGACGGCGATCCGGAAGACGACCTCGACGCCATGCTGGCATCGCTCGCGGGCATGCCCGGGAAGCTGGGCGAGGAGTTACGCGACCACTGGCACATCACGCCGCCGTACGGCGGAGTGCCGGTGCAGTTCGTGGACGTCTTCCCCAACACAGCCGACCGCAAGGTACACCTCTGCCCGGACGCGCTGGATCGCGAGGCGCCGCTGGGTCTGTATGGCTATCAGGACGATCCGGCCAGTGCCTCCTATCCGCTGGCACTCATCTCACCGGCCAGCGACCGCAGTATCAGTTCGACGCTGGCCGAATTGCCGCGTCCCGACGTTGCCGTGGACATTCACCCGCAGGATGCCGAAGCGCGGCACATCAACGATGGCGATGCGGTGAAAGTGTTCAATGCGCAGGGCGAGGTGCGGCTGCGCGCCAGGGTCACCCCCCTGGTGCGGACGGGCACACTCGCGATGCCGAAGGGCCTGTGGCGCCGGCAGACATCCAATGGC
>CAZZGM010000525.1:1153-2343 GCA_964653955.1 uncultured Bifidobacteriaceae bacterium
ATACGTTGACGGATTTGGGAGGCGGGGCCTGCTTCAACGACACGCGCGTGAACGTGGCGCTCGCCGAGCAGGGGTGAACAGGAATGTGTCGCCAGCGACTGGCCCCCTTGGCAGCGAGGGTCGGTCGCTGACGACAAGCTCAGACGCGAGATCTAGCGGAGCGTATCAACTGATTTGCTGTGCCCACAGATCTCTCGGGGAGCGTTTTCCGGCCGTTCCTACGGAACGGCCGCTACCAATTCAGCTGTAACACTCCACTAAACGCCCGTGGGCAGCTTGCCACGCCCGCCCCGCGACACCTGGCCACCCTTGCGACCAGCCTCACGGGCTTCTTCGGCAGACCACTCATGAGCGGTGCCTTTGGCATGCGCGGCACGACCACCCTTGCTGGCAATCTCACGCTGTTTCTCGGGGGACATCGAGGCGAAGCCTCGGCGGGCCTTACGAATCACTTCAAGCACGTGGACACCTCCTACTGCACATTGAATGAAGCGAGATGCTTGCCACTCCGCGCCATCAGCGAATTGCAATAAGTGCCACTAAATCAACGGTTTATCATTTTGTAACGACACGTAACGCCAGCACGACCGTATCAAATGCATACAACGGCCCTGTTCAGGTGGCGGGAATCAATACGCTGGGGGTGTGGTCTGGCGCCTGGCGCGGAACACATCGCAGTCCTGGCAATTGCAGATGTCGAACTCGTAGCCAATGACCGGAAAGAACATCGGGTGGGCGCAATACAGGACGTGACCGTCGACGATGGTGTGGACGGTGAGGTCGGCCGGCAGTTCCGGCGTGCGCCGGCCGTACCAGCACAGGCGATGGCGCTCTTCAGGCTCCACACGGCACCTCGCACCGATCATAATGGGTGATGGAGGCAACGAGCGTATGAGTGTGTGTGGTGGGCCGACGGGTGGGTCGGGGCAGCCGGCCGGAAATGCGAGCCGCAAGGTGTTCTGCGTGAAGCTCCGGCAGGAGTTGCCAGGCTTGGACGCGCCGCCCTGGCCGGGTGAGCTGGGGCAGCGTATCTACGAACAGGTGTCCGCCGAAGCCTGGCGGATGTGGGAAGAGCGGCAGAAAATGGTGCTCAACGAGTACCGGGTCATGCCGTGGCAGAAGGACGGCCAGGAGATCATCCGCACGCACCTCGAGCAGTTTCTGTTTGGCGAAGACGCCGCCATGCCGCC
>CAZZGM010000526.1:0-2342 GCA_964653955.1 uncultured Bifidobacteriaceae bacterium
ATGTGCTGTTGTTTTTTGGTGCGGCACTGTGGCTCTCACTGGCGGCAACGGGCCTGCCCCGGCCGGCGCGGCTTCCCGTGCCGGTGGGCACGGGGCTGGCACTCCTCAGTCTGATCGCGATCGGTGCGACGTCTCCGAACGCCGCGCGCGGATGGGTCGAGTCGCTGGACAACCGCATCGTCAACAGCGCACGCCGGCTGACGGATCTGGCGGCCGATCGTCCGATCGTGCCCGCGACCGCAGGCGCTCCTCCGAATGCCCGGCTCTCTCTTGCGCGCGAGCACATTGGCGACGCGCCAGTCGACATCCTGGGCTACGAACAGGGTCTGCTGCATCTCAACGGCCTGACCCATCGGCCGCGGCCGGTGTTCCAGAGTTATGCGGCCTACACGGGACCGCTGGCCGAGCTCAACCGGCTGTTCTTCCATTCGTCCGGCGCCCCGGACTTCCTGCTGGCGGCGCTGCGGTCCATCGACGGCCACTATCCGACTCACGACGACTCCGGCGTGTTGAGGGACCTGCCGTTCGTGTACGAACCCGTCGTGGAAGACCGGGGATATCTGCTGATGCGGCGCCGTGAGCCGGGCTCGATCGAACCGGTGACCACTACCGAAATTGTCCGCCACGACAACGTGCGGCCGGGCGAGGTCGTGCCGCTGCCGGACGATCGCGGTCATCCACTGTGGGTGACCATCCACAGCGACCCCACGCTCCGCACGCGCTTGCGCGGTCTGCTCTATCGGGAACCTCCGTTGTGGATCACGCTGACCGACGACAGAGAACAGTCCTCACGCTGGCGCATCGTGCCGCGCCTGGCCGAGTACGGGTTCCTCGTACAACCGCGGCTCGTCGACCAGAGCGACCTCATCGCCTGGGCCAGCCAGGCAGGCCGAAACTGGAACGCGTCGATCGCCGTCGGCACACCACCCGGCGACACGGCCGCATGGAACCGGTTTTCCGTGGCCTTTCATCGTGTGTCGGTGCCGCTGGCGCCGAGTCCGCCCGCCCATATCCTGGTGACGCAGGGCGTCATCGACGCCGAGCCCACATTCATCGACTCGCCGCTTGCCTGGCGCACCCATTACGACGACCTCGGTCCGCGACTCTTTCTGCATGCGCCGGGCCGGCTGGAACTGGCCGTGCCCGCGGGCGCGCGGCAGCTTCGCGGCGAGTTCGGTCTCGAGCCCGGTTCCTACACGGGCGACAACGCCACCGACGGCGTCACGTTCATTGTCGAAGCCGTGGGCGCTGCCGGACCGACGGTGTTGTGGGAGCGCCGGCTCGAACCGCTGACGCGCCCCGGCGATCGCGGGCGGCAGTCGTTCCAGCTGGCACTGCCGGAACCGCCTCCGGAGACCATCCGCATTCGCCTGGACACCGGCCCGGCCGGTCAGTGGGACTGGAGTTATCTGGCCCGTATCCGCTTCGAGCCGGAACGGGTCAGCGCGACCATACCTGAAGCTGGCTCTTTCTGAGGTCCTCGCGGGCGCGATAGTCGTTCCGCGTCAGCAGCCGTTCCAGATAGCAGTAGAGGATGATGAACAGGTAACGCGATCCCATCTCGCGAACCTTGAACTTCGATACGCCCGCCGTCCGGTTGAGCCAGCTGTTGGGAACCACCGCGTACGAGTAGCCGCGGACGATGGCCTTGAGGGGAATTTCGACGGTCAGGTTGAAGTGATGGGCCAGCAGCGGCTGCACGCCGGCAATGACGGAGCGGCGATACAGCTTGAACGCGTTGGTGACGTCGTTGTACCGGAGCAGGAACAACATCTGGATGAACGTGTTCCCCAGCCGGTTGAGCACCCGCTTCGGCCACGGGTAGTCCACGACGCGGCTGCCGCGCATGAAACGGGAACCAAACGCGCAGTCGTAGCCTTCCTGCAGCGCCTGATGAAAGCGCACCAGGTCCTCGGGCAGGTCCGACTGATCGGCCATGACAATGGCCACCGAGTCGCCGGCAAAGGCGGCGAGTCCGGCACGGACGGCAAAGCCGAAGCCGTTGGGCGGCTGGTTGTTGATGTAACGCACCTCGGAGAGTTCGGCGCTCAGACGCTGGAGGATGGCCTCGGTGGCATCGCGGCTGTTGTCGTTGACCACCAGGATTTCGAACTGGATGCCGGCGCCGCGCAGCGTGTCGGCAAACGCGCGTACGGTGGATTCGATGCGGCCTTCCTCGTTGTGCGCGGGAATCACCACCGACAGCAGGCCCGGCACGCCCAGTGCCTCCCATTCGGCCAGCGTGCGCACCTCGAAGGGCATGGTCAGGCTCCCGCGCGCGCCGTCTGCGTGTCCACCATTTCCTGCAGTGTCTTCGGCAGGTCGTATTCGATCTGCCAGCC
>CAZZGM010000527.1:0-2340 GCA_964653955.1 uncultured Bifidobacteriaceae bacterium
GCCAATGGCGGCATTGCCTCGGCCACCAATCTCGCGCTGACCAGGGCCGGGGGCGTTGGTCACGACAATGCGTGGGTCGCGCGCGGCAATGCTGGCGAGAGCATCGAGCGTGTCGACGCTCGTCGAGCCATCGTTGCCAATGCTCCACTGCCAGTGCGGATACACCTGCGCCAGCACGGAGTCGGCGCACGCCTCCAGCCACACCGCCCGCGTGTTGTAGACGGGTGTGACAATGGTGACCAGCGGACGATAGGCAAACCGATCCGAGGCCTCGCGCATGCGGGCGAGGTCGGTCTCGCCGGGCGTGTGCGCGGTGCACCAGTCGAGGTAGGCATCCCGGGACACCGGTGTCTGCCGTCCGGCCACCCGCAGGGCATCGCGCCAGCCATGCGCGCCCGCGTGCCGTGCGAAGCGGCGTACCAGCCGTGCCCGTTCGTCAGCGGGCCTGGCCATGAACCACTTCCACGCCCGCACGAGATCGTGCATCCGGCCATTCTGGCGCAGGAAGGGCGCGTGCTACAATACGCCGATTCCCCGTCGCTGCATGCCGTCACTGCCGAGCGCGACGATCCTCGTCCTCAATTACAACGGCCGCGCGCATCTCGAGCAGTGCCTGCCCTCGCTCGCGGCGCTCGACTATCCCGGTGTGTCGGTCACCGTCATCGACAACGGGTCGTCCGACGGTTCGCTGGCCTACATCGCGCGCCATCATCCCGGCGTGCACGTGCTCCCGCTCGGCTCCAATCGCGGCTTCGCGCCCGCCTACAACATCGCGGTGCGGCAGGCCACCTCCGACGTGGTGGTACTGCTCAACAACGACACGCGCGTCGCCTCCACATGGCTGCGGGAACTTATCGACACCCTCGAGCGGCATCAGGCCGCGGCCGCCTCGTCATGCATGCTGGACTGGGACGGCGGGCACGTCGATTTCGCGGGCAGCCTTCCCACCTTCATCGGCCACGCCTGGCAGGTGGATCACGGACATCCGGTGGGCCGCGCATACGGCGAAGTGCCGCTGCTCTTCGGCTGCGCGGGCTCGCTGGCCGTTCGCCGTCAGGCGTTCCTCGACGTCGGCGGCTTCGACGACGACTACTTCGTGTACTTCGAGGATCTGGACCTGGGCTGGCGCATGAGCCTGGCCGGCATGAGCACCGTGCTGTCGCCAAAGGCCATCACCTACCATCGCCTGCACGGCACGGCGAGCGGCTGGGGACTCACACTCCGCATGCGCATGTACGAGCGCAATGCGCTCTTCACGCTGTTCAAGAACTACGGCGACGAAGCGCTGCCACGCGTGCTTCCGGCGGCACTCGTGCTCACGCTGGCACGCGCGCTCAAGTACGAGGACCTGGACGACGGGACCATCCAGTTTGGCCGTCGCTCGCCGGCGCACCTGTCCCTGCCGCCGCGCGTGGTGTCGACGCTGCTGGCGCTCGAAGACTTCGCGCGCGCCCTGCCTGCCCTGGCGCACAAACGGCGCCACACGCAGGCACTCCGCCGTGTCGATGACGAAGCGCTGTTTGCGCTGTTTCCGGAGCCGCTCAAGCTGCACGATGCCGGTGACGCCTACCGCGAAGCGGCACAGGCGCTGATTCACGACTTCGGCATTGCCGAACTGTTTGGTTTGTCTGCGCCGTTCGTCGGTGCCAGGCACGCGCACGTGAACGACGCGCCGGCAGCCCAGGCAGGGCAACCGCAGCGCCAGCCCCTGGATGGACATGCCTCGGCAGCGTCACAGATGCGTCCCGGCGTGGTGTCCGTCATCGTGCTCACCGCCAGCGGCGCCGAACATCTGCCGGAGTGTCTCGGCTCGCTGCGCGGTCACACATGGCCCGCCGCACTCACCGAGGTCATCGTCGTCGACAACGGCTCGCGCATCGATCCGACGGTGGTGGCCGCACGCCATTATCCGGGCGTGCGGGTGGTGCGGACCGGCGCCAATCTCGGGTTCTCGGGCGGCAACAACGCGGGCGCGGCCGTGGCCACGGGCGAGTGGCTGGTGTTCTTGAACGACGACACGCGGGTGGCGCCGGACTGGCTCGACGAGCTGATGGACGTGGCCACGCGCCGGAAGTCGGCCAGCGTGGGCGCGTTCATCGTGGACTGGGCCGGTACCCATGTCGACTTTGCCGGCGGCCTGGTCAACTTCGAGGGCCGCGGCTTCTCGCTCGGGCACGACGGGCACGTCGATGAAGCCGACCGGACCGAACGCCCGCTGCTGTTCGGCTGCGGCGCGGCGGTGCTGTTCCGGCGCGATGTGTTCGACGCCACCGGCGGCTGGGACACGCCCACCTTTGCCTACTACGAGGACGTGGAGTTCGGCTGGCGCCTGTGGATGCT
>CAZZGM010000528.1:0-2330 GCA_964653955.1 uncultured Bifidobacteriaceae bacterium
GGGGGCTTCGTCCTTCGGCTCGAACCCTTCGTGCGGGAAGCCGCCGAACTCCACGGCCAGATAGTCGTGGTAGTAGGCCATGTAGTTGAAGCTCACGAGGTTGGAGATGCCGGCAGCCGGAATGGCGGCCTTGAACCGATCCGTCTGCGTGATCAGCCAGTTCGTCAACTGCCCGCCGTAGCTCCCACCTTCGACGCCCAGCCGTGTCCGATCGAGCCAGGGAAACTTCGCCAACGCGGCGTCGACGCCGGCGAGTACGTCTTTGGCCTCTCCGCCATTCTGGTCCTGGAAAATCGCGTCCGCGTGCGCCTGACCGTAGCCGGTGGACCCACGGTAGTTGACCATCAGCGACGCAATGCCGTTGGCGGCGTAGATCTGCGCCTTCTGGTTGAAGCCGGGACCCTGCTGGCCGTGCGGTCCGCCGTGAATCATCGCCACGAGCGGCGCCTGCTGTCCCGCGGCCAGCCCGATCGGGTGGGTGAGAAACGCCTGCACCTCGAGGCCGTCGAAACTGCGGAAGGTGAGCGCCTCGACCCTGGCCAGCGTGCGCTCGGCGAGCACCTCCTGGTTCAGCCGCGTGACGGCACGAGCCTGGCCCGTTGGCGTGCGCACGTACAGCTCCGCCGGCGACTCCGGCGTCGTCAGGCCGTAGACGAGCGTGCCGTTACCGGCCAGCGCCCACCGGCCGACGCTGCCGCGTTCGGTCACGAGGCGTTCCGGCGTGCCGCCAGCGAGCGGCGTTCGAATGAGCTGCACGTCGCCACGCTCCTGAATGGTGGCGTACAGGTACTGGCCGTCGCGTGACCATTCCGGTGCGCCCTGACGGTTATCCGCTGTGCCAATCTCTCGGCGATTGGATCCGTCAGCGTCCATCACCCAGATATGCGTATCCTCCATGGTGGTTTCGGAGGAGGTGAGCGGGCGCTTCGTGCCGCTGAAGGCAATGGTGCGGCCGTCCGGCGACCAGCGTGGGTAATATTCCGCGCTCTTCGTGTCGGTGATACGCCGGACTGCGCCTGTCGCGACCGTTACGGCAAAGACGTCGTAGTTGAAAAAACGATCCGGGTCGGGCCCGCGATTCGAGACGAACAGAATCTCCTCGCCGTTGGGGGACCAGTCAATCGAGTGTTCGTAGTAGACGCCGTCGGTGAGCTGGCGGACGGCCTTCGAGGCGACGTCTGCAATGAAGATGTGCAACCGCCGGTTGTCGTTGGCGCGCGTGCCGCCTTCCGAGGCCGTCGGTTTGTAGAGATAGCGGGTAATCACCATCGGATCGCCGTTGGCGTCGGCCTCCGGTCCTGGCGTGGCCGAGATGAAGGCCAGCCGCGTGCCGTCCGGCGACCACGAAAGGCGATCGCCAGACGAGGGCAGCGGATGATTGGTGCCTTCGACGGGTGCAATGAGCTGCGGCGCCGACCCGTCGGCGTTGGCGACGATGAGACCGGCGCCGGCCGCGATGCGTCCGATGAACGCCAGCCGTTTGCCGTCCGGGGAGAAGTGCGGTTCGCCCGCGGTGTCACCATCCGCCCCGAGCCGACGGCTGACGCCGGTTTCGACGTCCAGCAGCCAGACCTGCGAATAGGGCCGTTCCGGCCGGTCGTTGTTGGTGACCGCGTACACGGCCGTTTGCCCGTCGGGCGAAATCCGGACATCGCCCACCGAACGGAGACGGTAGATATCCGCCGTCTGCAGTCCGGTGGTTTGCGCCGCCGCCGGCGTGGCGAGGACGGCGCACGCAAGCGCGGCCGCCGCGAGTCGAGAGATGCAGCTCGAGGTCATGACAGCTCCTGTTACCACGAAAGCCGAAGCGCGAGCTCGGCCTGCCGGCCGGGACGTGCCGTCAGGATACGCCCGAATGCATTTGAGGCATTCTCGGTGAGGAAGGGCTCGCGGTGAGGGCCCACCTTCGCTCCTTCGGAGCTACGGTGGACAACCTTCGCGCAGATCGAGAGACGAAGGTTGGTGGAGGCGGCGGGTGTCGAACGCGATTTGGCGGGGTTTCGCAAGTCTTTGATGGTGGCCGACTTCTGGGCCAAGTCGCGTGAAGCCAGTAGGTTGACGACTTTTCCCAATTCCACTCGCGTCCTCTGATTTCCCCTGATTTCGTCCGCGTTCCTGGAGAGATAGAGGAGGCGGCGGGACACCGTGCCCGCCGCCAACTTCGCTGACCCAGAGAACGACAATCGGCCGTTCCCGCGGCCCGGCTTCAGGGAAGTGTCCCGCAGCCTCCAAGGTTGGCAAATGCGTGGAGACTGCGGGACGCGGTTCCTAGCCGCGAACGCTCCGCCAGAATGCGGCTACGGCACCGAGTGCCGTCTCCGGCGTGTGCG
>CAZZGM010000529.1:0-2328 GCA_964653955.1 uncultured Bifidobacteriaceae bacterium
GGCGGCCATCCTCCTCTTCACGCTGGCGTCGGTGGTCATCGGCATGATCGCGGCCTGGCGTTCGATGGAAACCGTGGCGACGGTCGTGTCGACCAGGCTGACGCCACCGCCGGCCAGGAGCGCGCTCACGCCGCAGCAATTGAAGGACGCGACACGCGGCTTTCATGCGCTGGAGGTGCCGCCGCCGCCCGGCGGTTTTGGCGCCATGGATGCCGTTGCGGCCATTCCCTGGGCGCTGGCCATTGCCCAGGCGTGGGAAAGTGACGCCCGTCTCATGCGCGTCGACGTCCAGCGCCTCAGGCCCGACGGCACCTTGAACGTGCAGGACGATGGGGATGCGTCGCTGACATATCGGTTCTTGTCGGCGTCGCGCATCAAGGCGGCTACCGAACAGGCGCGGCTGCAGGCGTCCGCCGAAAGTGCCGTGGGCATGTGGGTGCGTGTGAAGGAGGGGGCTCCGCAGGCGTTCATCGATGTCACGTCCGTCCGCCCCACACGGGATGAAACACCACCACCGCATCCGGCGGTGCTTGGCGTCCCCGAATTGTTCGGCCGCCCGCGCGTAAAGCAGGTACACGCGCAGTTTCCGTTCCTCCAGGGATATCTCATCCACCTCGAGCGTGAGGGCTGGGTGTGGTACTTCTCGTCGCTGGCCAACGAGTCCATGCCGCGTGTGCGGGCCAGCGACGGTGCCGTCTGGCCCTACGGCCGCTGACCCTCGCCCCGCTACCATTTCGGGCGTCACTTCGTACGAACGCCTGACACGCCGCCACCCGTGCGGTGCGTGCACGGCCGAACAATCGTGTGCGGTGCTGTAACGCTGCGCGCCCATCCGTCACCAGTTGCCAGCCGCCGGTTTTCCAGAGGCGGCGCTGGTGGAGGGTCGCGTGTCTCATGGCTTGGCAACCGGCGCGTTTGCGCCGCGCATCGTTCCCATCGACCCGGACGAAGGGTTGGCCGCGTTCGGACCAGAGCCGGCACCACCGGCACCGGTTCCCGCGGGCATCACGTCCGCCACACCTGCCGCTGCCATGGCCCGTACGGCCGTCGCCTCTTCCGAGGCTCCGGATGCCCCGCTCAATCTGCGTGGGTGGCGGGCGTGGCGCGATGCCCGGCCAGGCGATGACGCGCGTCATGCCGCTCTTGCCAATGCGGTCACCCTGCCTGCGCTGCCTGACTGGCGCGGTACGGCCCAGCTCGACGAGGCGCCGCATCGCGAGCTCGCCGCTGCAGGTTCCATCATGTCTGCGTTATCCGCCTGGCGCGTTCCGCTTGCCGGCCGCTGCAGCACGGCGTGCGCGTCGGCCTCGGCCGGCGTGTTCCTGGGCCTGACGATGGCGTGGGTGCTGCTGCCGCAGGCGCCGGTAGCCATGGAGCCGCAGGTGCTGCACATCGTGCCGCCCGCAGCCGCTGTCGTGCGCACGGACATCGTGGACGCCGCACCCGTCGAGCCCGCCATTGCGGATGTCGTGCGCGTATCGGCATCGGTTGAGGCGCCCCAGCGCGCCGTGCCGGCACCGGCTGTTGCCGCGCGTCCACGTCCGGCGGCACCGCCCGTTCCGGCCCCGCCTGCGCCGGGATGGCTCAGTGTCAGCAGTCCGTTCCCCGTGCGTGTGTTCGTGGACGGCACCGAGGTCGGCAGCAGTGGCGCGGGACGCCTGACCGTTGCACCGGGTGCCGTGAGCGTGCGCCTGGTGAACGAGGCGCTGGAGTTCGACGAACTGCACGACGTGACGGTGGCGTCGCGGCGTGGTTCATCACTCAGCGTGAATGCGCCCAACGGCGTGCTGCACGTGAACGCGCGGCCGTGGGCGTCGGTGTGGGTGGATGGGCGTCTCGCCGGCGAAACCCCCGTCGGCAACATCGTCGTGCCGGTCGGCACGCATAACGTGGTGCTCAGGCACCCGCAGCTGGGAGAGCAGCGTGTGACGGTCTCGGTGGGCGCCCGTACTCCGGCGCGGGTGTCGGTGGAGTTTCAACCATGACGTTCAGGTTGACGATTATGTCGATGGCTCTTCTTGTGGGCGCGGCCGCGCAGGCGCAGCCTCTTTCGTCCATCCGGCAGGCCGAGGTGCACTACCTGGCCGCGGATTACGAGGCCGCGTTACGGGTGCTGGCTGCCGTGGTCGAGGAGGAGGAAGAACTGGCGGCGGCCAACCGCCTGCGCGCGTTTTGTCTGCTGGCGCTTGGACGGACGGCTGATGCCGACGCGCCGCTCACGCGGGCCGTTGTCGCACAACCCGACTGGGAGCCGGGGGTTGATGTGTCGCCGAGGATGCGACTGGCCGTGCGTGCAGTGCGTGATCGTGTGCTGCCGGCACGCGCGCG
>CAZZGM010000530.1:0-2323 GCA_964653955.1 uncultured Bifidobacteriaceae bacterium
GGTAGTAGCCCAGCGCATGCAGCATCAGCTTGAGCGTGAGGATGTCGTTGCCGGCAAACTGTTCCAGCTTGCGGAAGCCGAGCGTTTCGGTGGCCGTGTCGTAGATGCGCCGCAGTTCTTCAACGGGCTCGGGATGCTCGCAGACGTTGATGTTTACCGTCACACCGTCGGGGCGGCGCGACATCCCCGGCCGCGGATCGGCCACCAGCACTGCCGCCGACTGCGTTTCGCCGTGACGGCCGTCGCCGCCCAGGCGCTGCCCGGCGTCGAGTGCCTCGATCAGGCGATCCGCCAGCGTCCGCACGCTCCCCTCGCTGGCCTCGAACGTCTCGGCCACGGCGTCCACCACCGTCGTGCTGACCAGCGAGTTGCCCTGCACCGCATACGTCCGGCCGGTGCGCATGTGGACCCAGTCGCCCTGCTTCTCCGCGCCATACTGGCCCTTGCCCGTCCACTGGGCCGTACGTCCCTTGCTGTCGACGACACCCACCTGACGGCGTTCGCGCCCCTCGTCGGCGGCCACGATCTTGTCCATGGCTTCCTGCGGCGACAACCCCTGCTCTATGAGGTCCAGCAGTTCCACGCCGTACTCCACGCGCGTCCCCCCTTGCGTGGCCACGGCCCCCACACCCGCGCGTACCCACGGCACCGCATTCCCCACACACGGATTTCTCGTCGTCACGACGACGCCGGTTTCGCCGGTGGATGGATCCACGGCAACGATGGAGAACGTATGGAAGGTGAGCTCGTCACCGGCACGCCAGGCGGCCGGCTCCTGAGCGACGGCCGTGCCCGGCGCGAGAACCATCGACACCAGCAGGAAGGACGGAATGAACTGACGCATGGCGCGAGAGCGTAGCATGCAACGCCAGTCATCGCCTCGGCGTATGGTCGCTATTTTCAGGACGGTCAGAGTAACTGACGGATCACAGGCCAGGCCCAGCCGGCGCCAACCAGCAGTGCCGCGACACCGGTTGCGGCAGACACCGCCGCCTGCGCCGCACCGGCGCGCATGAGACGCGCGACGGCTCGGCCAGCCACACCCGCGGCCACGGCCATGCCGGCCGTGGCGCCAGCACCAAACGCCAGCAGGAACACCACCTGCGCGGCCACGTCGGGCATGGCGGCCGCCGCCATGGCGGTGAGCGCGCCACTGCCCGCCAGACCGTGAACGAGTCCCACCCCCAGCGGGCGGCTGGCAAACGTCCAGCCACCAACGTGCACGTGCGCACCGCCAGCGGCGTGTGTGTGCGTCATCGTCCCGTGGGTGTGCGGCGTCACCGGCCCGTTCGTAGCCAGGCGATGCGCGGTCCACAAGGCGCGGAGGCCCATGGCCACGAGCATGATGGCCACCATCACCTCGAGGGCACTTTCCACCGCCGGCGGCATACTGCTGCGAACCAGCGCGAGCAGCGCGCCAACGGCCAGCAGCGACACACCATGTCCCACGCCCCACCATGCGCCAAGCCGGGCGGCCATGGCCGGACCTCGTGCGCCGGACACCAGCGTGGCTACCGCGGCCACGTGATCGGGCTCGAACGCGTGACGCGCCCCTATCAGCAGCCCCGTGCCCGCCGCCACGAACCACGGCCAGGCGCCGGCCGGTGACACGGAACCCGGCACCCATCCGCCCGCCGCAACCATCAGCGCGGCCACCAATACGCCTGCGGCCGCCACGGCGGCCGCCGGCAGCCTGAACGGCAACCCGCTGGACGGATCCGGTACGGGCCGCCCGATGAGGGCCTCGATGCGCTCGGCCAGTTCCCAGGACCGCACCGGGCCGCGGGGCGCATCCGCATCACGCCGCGCCCGCTCCAGACGAACCAGCCCGCGCACCAGCGTCATCGGATGACACGCTCGCGCGCTCAGGTCATCGCAGCAACGCTCACGCTCGCGACGAATCACACGCGACAGCCACGGCCGCGCCGGATGCCACCACAACACGGCTTCGCAGACGCGCTGCAGCAGGTTCCACTCGTAATCGTGTCGCACGAGATGTGCGAGTTCATGCGCGGCGATGGCGGTGAAGTCGCCCTCGGACAAACCTTCGACGCCGCCTGCGGGCAGGATGATGGCCGGGCGCATGCCGCCAAGGCTGCCTGGCACCGCGACGTCAGACGACTCCAGCAATTCCACGGTACCCGTCACGCCCATGCGGCGTGCCACGCGGGACAGGTGGGCGGGCCATGGTCCGTGCGCCGGTGTGGCCGCTCGCCGCAGCCGGTGCACGAGCACGAAGCTGTGGCCAAGCCGAATCGCGCACGCGGCCGTGCCCGCCATCCAGACGAGACCAATGGTCCGCAACCAGCCTGGTACAGGTGCG
>CAZZGM010000531.1:0-2314 GCA_964653955.1 uncultured Bifidobacteriaceae bacterium
AGCTGCTGTGGGGAGGACATATTGGACTGGCGGTGGCCTCGGCAGAAGATGTGCATCCGATTCCGGACGGTGTCGATATGCGAAGCGCCGCCTTCGCTCACCTCGCTGCCATTGCATACCATGGAATGCGGCTCTGCCAGCCCGCCACGGACGAAACAGTAGTGGTGGTCGGGCTCGGCCCGGCCGGCTACACGCTGTCGCACTACCTGGTCAACGAGGGCTTTGGCGTCATGGCCATCGATGGCCTGAAGGTGGAGCCGCTTGGCGTGGACATCACCGGCGCCGAAGGTCACCCGCCGCGGCCCATTCGCCAGTGGAGCGAGATCTACCGCCCGCTCGACGACCGTGTGCTCGAAGGGTTTGGCGGCGTGTCCGAGTACGGCATTACCGTTCGCTGGGACAAGAACTTCCTGACGCTCATCCACCTCACGCTGGCGCGGCGCTCGACGTTCCGCGTCTACGGCGGTGTCCGCTTCGGCGGGTCGTTGCCCATCGAAGAAGCGTGGGCCAACGGCATCGATCACGTGGCCATTGCCGCCGGTGCCGGCCGGCCGACGATTATCGACATCAAGAACAACCTGATTCGCGGCATTCGCAAGGCCAGCGACTTCCTGATGGCGCTGCAGCTCACCGGGGCGTTCAAGCGCGACGCACTGTCGAACCTCCAGGCACGGCTGCCGGCCGTGGTCATTGGCGGCGGGCTCACCGGCGTGGATACGGCCACCGAACTGATGGCCTATTACCCGATCCAGGTGGAGAAGACGCTGGCGCGCTACGAGGCGCTGGTGAAGGCGCTGGGCGAATCGCACGTTCGCGGCCGGCTCGATGCCGAGGAGCAGGGCATTCTCGACGAGTTCCTGGAGCACGGCCGGGCCGTCCGCGCCGAACGGGCGCGGGCACGTGCCGCCGGGGACGCGCCGGATTTCATCACGCTCATCCGCGCGTGGGGCGGCGTGACGCTGGCCTACCGCAAGCGTCTCCAGGATTCGCCCGCCTACCGCCTCAATCACGAGGAGGTGACCAAGGCGTTCGAGGAAGGCATTGCCTTTGCCGAAAACCTGAACCCGGTGGAGGCGGTGCCCGACGAGTTCGGACACGTCAAGGCGATGCGCTTTGCGCGCACCGGCGAAGAGGGGATCGCGGTGGAACTGCCCGCGCGCACGGTGCTGGTGGCCGCGGGCACGGCCCCCAACGTCACCTACGAGAAAGAGCATCCCGGTACGTTCAGCCTGGACGGACGGCAGCGCTTCTTCCAGGGGTATCGCGCCGTGCGTCAGTCCGACGGCACCTTCGCCCTCGAGCCGGACGCCGGTGGGTTTTTTACCTCGCATGTCACCGACGGCAAGTTCGTCACCTACTACGGCGACAACCACCCGCGCTACAACGGCAACGTGGTGAAGGCCATGGCCTCCGCCAAACACGGCTATCCGCACGTCGTCGATTTGTTCCGCGATGACATGGCCAGGCTCGATCCCGCGCAGCAGCCGGCGCGCGACGAGGCGTGGCGCCGTCTGGTGGCACACTTCGATCACGAGCTGCTCGCCCGTGTGGAGCGCGTCGTGCGTCTCACCTCCACGATCATCGAGGTGGTGGTGCACGCACCGGCCGCGGCCAGGCATTTTCACCCCGGCCAGTTCTATCGCCTGCAGAACTTCGAACGCCGCAGTCCGCACGTGCACGTGGAGGATCACGTGGCATCGATGCTGATGGAAGGGATCGCGCTGACCGGCGCGTGGGTGGATCGCGAGAAGGGCCTGCTGTCGCTCATCACGCTCGAGATGGGCGTCTCGAGCCGTCTGTGTGCCTATCTGCAGCCCGGTGAACCCGTGGTGGTGATGGGACCGACGGGCACGCCTACTGAAATCCCCGAGGGCTCAGCCGTGCTGCTGGCCGGCGGCGGGCTGGGCAACGCCGTCCTGTTCTCCATTGCCAAGGCCCTCAAGGCGCAGGGCAACCGCGTCATTTATTTCGCCGGCTATCGCAACGGGGAAGATCTCTTCAAACGCGAAGAAATCGAAGGCACGACTGACCAGGTGATCTGGGCCACCGATGGCGGCGCTGCCATTGTCCCCACGCGTCCGGCCGACGCGCACTTCCGTGGCAACATCGTGCAGGCGATGATCGCGTATGCGGAAGGCCGGCTGGGACCGGTGCGGGTGCCGCTGTCGGACGTCACGCGCATCATTGCCATTGGTTCGGACCGCATGATGAACGCGGTACGTCAGGCACGCCACGGTGCGCTGCAGCCTTACCTGAATCCGTCGCACGTCGGCATCGGCAGCATCAACTCGCCGATGCAGTGCATGATGAAGGA
>CAZZGM010000532.1:0-2310 GCA_964653955.1 uncultured Bifidobacteriaceae bacterium
GCCTTCCGCCTTCCGCCTTCCGCCTTCTGCCTTTTGCCTTTTGCCTTTTGCCTTCCCCTACACCTGCCGATACCGGCTGCCCGATCGCGCCGCGGCGGTCCTCACCAGTCCCTGCGGCAGCACCCGCGCGAGCCACGCCAGCGTGCGGTTCACACGGCCGCTGATGCGCACCGGCTCGCCGCGCATCACGGCGGCATAGCCTTCGGCGGCCACCGCGGCGGCGTCCATCCACAGGAGCTTCGGCATGCGGCTCACCTTCGCGCGTGTGCCGGTGACGTCGTGGAACTCACTGTAGGTGAAGCCCGGACACAGTGCCGTGGCGTGCACGCCCTCGGCCGCGCCTTCGGCATGCAGCGCCTCGGAAAAGCGGATGAGAAACGCCTTCGACGCGGCATACAGCGTGTGGCCCGCCGGCGCGGGCAGGTGACCAGCCAGCGAGGCCACGTTGATCACGCGTCCCCAACGGCGCTCGAGCATGCCGGGCAGCAGCCGATATGTCAGATCGCAGACCGCCGTGACCATGACCTGGAGAAACGCGTCGTGCCGCGCCCAGTCGGGATGACCAAAACGGCCGGGCACGCCGTAGCCGGCGTTGTTCACCAGCACATCCACGTGCAGCCGTTCAGCCGCCAGCCAGTCAGCCACCTCGGCGGGCGCACCGCGCCAGGCCAGGTCGGCGACATGCACGTGCACACGCACGCCATGCCGTTGCTCGAGTTCCGAGGCCAGCTGGGTCAGCCGGTCGCCGCGCCGGGCCGTGAGGACGAGGTCGTAACCGCGTCCGGCCAGCAGTTCTGCAAACGCCCGCCCGATGCCCGCGGACGCGCCGGTGACCAGTGCCAGCCGTCCGGCCCCTTCCCTCGTCATAGCCATGAGTATAGGTATGATGAACCAACCCTTGACTGGAGGCTCCATGCGAACGTTTCGCGCTCTGCTGCTCGTCGCGGCATCCGCATCCCTGGCCGGCTGTATCAACAGCGCCACGCTCATTTCCGTGAAGCCGGACGGCAGCGGCACCGTGCAGCAGACCACGCTGATGAACGCCAGCGCGATGAAGGCCATGCTGCCGGGCCTCAACGAACCGGGCACCTCGTCGAACACCATCAACGAGGACGAACTGAAGCGCGCCGCCGAACGCATGGGCAAGGGCGTCCGCTTCGTCTCGGCCGAACCGGCGAAGGCCGGAACGTTCGAAGGCGCGACCGCCGTGTTTGCCTTCGAGGACATCAATCACCTGCAGGTGAGCCAGGATCCGAACCTCGGCGGCGGCACGCCCGCGATGTTTGGCGCCGAACCACCACCGATGGAAAACCCGGTGACGTTCTCGCTGACCCGGAACGGCGGCACCTCCGTGCTGACCGTGCAATTCAAGGACAAGCCGGTTCCCGAGGATCAGGCCGCCGGCATGCCCCAGGGCGGCCCCGACATGTCGGACCCCGCCGTCATGGGCATGGTCAAGTCGATGTTCGACGGCTTCAAGGTGGCTATCGATCTCGACATTACCGGCTCCATCGTCAAGACCAACGCCGAGTACGTGAATGGCTCACGCATCACGCTGATGGAAATGGATCTGGCGCAGCTGTTTGCCGATCAGGAAAAGCTGAAGGCACTGCAGGGCAAGCTCGGACCGGGCGTGTCGCTGACCGAGGCCAAGCCGTACCTGAAGGATATTCAGGGCATCAAGATTGACGGTCCGACGGTAACGGTGGAGTTCAAGTAAGCAGGTTCTGAGGTCCGCGGGTTCAAGAACCTGCCTCGCCGAAGCTCGCCGTGATGCGCGTGAGCGAAGGCGGGGCGAGGAGCCAGGTGACCACCGACACCCGTTCGCCGCCGGTGATGGGGCGGACTTCGTGCAGCAGGTCACTTGAAAACGCCACCAGGGTTCCGGCTTCCGGAACCAGGTCGAGGCCGTCGGAGGCTTCGTCGACCAGGTCGAACAGACGCAATTCGCCGCCGGTAAACGCGCTGCCGGCGGCGTTCAGAAACACCACCACGGAAACACGGCGGCGCGCCAGCGCATCCAGGACACACTCGGGACTGTCGGGATCGTCTGGTGCTGGTGGCGGCGACGACCGGGTGATGTGCACCGCTGCCTGCGGCGGGCGGTCGCGGTGGCTGCGATAGAACGCACCCGCCGGATACCGCATCACGGCCACCGCCTCACACGGCGCCAGCGCGCAGCCACACCATGCTTCGATGTCCGGCCGCAGACGTTCGATGGCGGCCACCAGTTGCCCTTCCAACGCGCCGGGCAGCGGCACCTCCCACGCGTGTCGCACGTCATCGCGCACGGCCAGGCTCGTCCCGCCC
>CAZZGM010000533.1:0-2309 GCA_964653955.1 uncultured Bifidobacteriaceae bacterium
GCCCGCTGCGCCGTGTTCGTGGTGTGCTCACCGCACCTGCTGCGGCCCGACTGCCGCACGCCGAAGCAGATGGCCCTGGCCAACGCGCTGTGCCGCTATGCCGAGCTCGCGCGCCGCGTGGAACGCGCGTCGTAAGACCGCATAGCCTGGCGGCGAGGACCAGGCTGCTATCATCAGAGACACTGCTGCCATGGCCTACCGTACGCCGCTCGAAACACGCCTCGCGAAGAAGACCACGCGCGCCATCACCGACTTCAACCTCATCGAAGACGGCGACCGCGTGATGGTGGGGCTGTCGGGCGGCAAGGACAGCTGGGCGCTCATCCAGGTTCTGGACGTCCTGCGCCAGCGCGCACCCATTTCGTTCTCCATCGTCGCCGTCAACGTGGACTCGGGCTACGAAGGCTACCAGCACAAGGCGGTGGCCGACGCCTGCGCTGCGCGCGGCTGGGAGTTCCACAGCGAACACACGTCCATTGGGGCCGTCATCGACGACAAGCTCGACCCTGACGCCACGCCGTGCTCCCTGTGCGCCCGGTTGCGGCGCGGTGTGTTGTACCGGCTGGCGGACCAGGTGGGGGCCACCAAGATTGCGCTCGGCCATCACCTGGACGACTTCGTCGAGACGCTGCTGCTCAACCTGTTTTTTGCCGGCGCGCTGAAAGCCATGCCGGCGCGGCTCGTCTCCGACAACCAGAAGCACATCGTCATTCGCCCGCTGGTCTACGTGACGGAAGCCGAGGCGCGCGCCTACGCGAAGGAATATGAGCTGCCGATCATCGGCTGCTGCTGTCCGGCTTGCGGCGATCTGGGTCTCCAGCGGCAGCGCGTGAAGCGCCTCATCATGGAACTGGAGCGCGAGCATCCCAACGTGAAGGGTTCCATGATTCGCGCGCTGGCCAACGTCATGCCGCGCCACCTGCTGGACCGCCGCCTGAACCCCGCCGCCGAACTGCGCGACACGGCTGCGGCCCGGCTGGAGGACTTTGCCGATACGCCGGCCGACGTACCCATCATTCCGCTCATGTTGAGCGCCTCCATGAGCCGTACCGCCGCCAAGGCGGAGCGGGACTGACAAGGCCATGCGCGCGGTCGTACAGCGCGTGTCGCAGGCACGCGTCACGGTCGGCGAGCGCGAAACGGGCGCCATTGGTCCCGGTCTGCTCGTGCTGGTGGGCGTGGAGCAGGGCGACGGACCAACCGACGTGGCCTACGTGGCGTCCAAGATTCGTGACCTGCGCATTTTCGAAGACGAAGGCGACGAGACCGGACGGAAACGGATGAACCGGTCGGTGCTCGACATTGGCGGCGCCGTGCTGGTGGTCTCGCAGTTCACACTGAGCGGGGACGCGCGCAACGGCCGTCGTCCTTCGTTCGTCGGCGCTGCACCGCCCGAGGTGGCCCGGGCGCTGTATGAAGACGTCGTGCGAGAATTGCGGGAAAGCGGCCTGACGGTGGCAACCGGCGAGTTCCAGGCCATGATGCAGGTGGCCCTGGTCAATGACGGCCCGGTCACCATCCTGCTCGACAGCAGAAAGGTGTTCTAGGGTTTCCCATGCGAGCGAACGCGATTGGTGCGGCCGTACTTGCGGCCGCGTATCTCTGGACTGCATCCCCCGCGTCCGCCCAGCAACGTCCTCTCGTCACCGAAGACCCCGAGACCATCGGGGCCGGCCGGATTCTCATCGAAGCCGGCGTGGATTACGAGCGCGAGACGAAGTACCCGCTGTCGGGGTTGACCGGCAACCTCGTGGTGGTGCCCAACATGGGTATCAGCATCGGGCTCAGCTCCATTGCCGAACTCCAGATTGACGGCGGCTTCTACCAGCGCCTGAACATCACGGATCGCCAACCAGCCGTTCTGAGCTCGATGCTCGATATCACGGGCGACCAGACGACGGATGTGAAGGACATCGTCGTGGCCACCAAAATCCGCATGCTGAGCGAGCAGGTGGGGCGCCCGGCGCTGGGCGTTCGCCTGGCCACGCGCCTGCCCAACGCCAGCAACGAGTCGGGTCTTGGCCGCGACACCACGGACTTTACCGCGCAGCTCCTCATGGCCAAGACCATCGAGTCGGTGCGCGTCGTGGGCAACGTGGGCGTGCTGCTGCTCGAGGATCCGGTGGCGCCATCGCGGCAGGACGACCTGCTGGTGTACGGCCTGTCACTGGCGCGCGCGCTGGCCGAAGGGTTCGAGGTGGTGGGCGAACTCCAGGGGCGAGCCAACTTCACCGAGACGGTGACGGTTGGCGCCGAGGACCGCGGCTTCTTTCGCGTCGGCGCGCGTTACACCCGCGGTCCGGTGCGTG
>CAZZGM010000534.1:0-2308 GCA_964653955.1 uncultured Bifidobacteriaceae bacterium
CTGCCGAGCGGCCCCTGAAGGTCGAGGCACACGGGTGGCTCAGGGCGGGCCGCAGCCGATTCTTCGGGGCCGAGCAGCCGATCGTAAAGACCGTCGCTCATGGACGCCGACGTACGCTGCATTTGCTCGACGAAGCCCAGACCCAGCGTCATGACGTCGCTCAACAGGTACGGCGCTGCTTCTTCGAGATAACGGCGCCCCTGCGCCTGCACCTCTTCGGCCGACACCTCACCCGACGCCACCCGTTCCACGAGGCGCTGGTTGCGCGCCATGCTGCGCGCCGCCTGGTCGGCGGCATAACGCGACAGCACCTGGAACCAGTTGGCAATGTCCAGCGAGGCTGGATCGGGCGGTGGAGGAGGTGGTGGCTCCGGCGGCAACAGGCCGTCGAGCAATGCATCGCGATACCGCGCCTCGACGTAGAGCAGTCCGGCGAGCAGCCCCACGCTCTGTTCCACGAACGTCTGCGTGGACGCCGACGACTGCTCCTGCAGATAGTCGCGGAATTGCCGCTGCACCTCGTCCGCAGACACCTGCCCCTGCGCCACGCGCATGAGCAGGTCGTTGTAGCGGCGCACCGAGCGTGCGTAAAGCTGACGCGATTCGTCGGTCAGGTCCTGGACACGCTGGCCCCAGTCGGCAGGCTGGCTCACGGCGTGTGGCTCACTGGCAGCAGCCGCAGCTGCATGGACGCTGATAGGCGTCGCAGTCGTCTGGCAGCACGGCCACGGCTATGACAATGGGACGCACCAGGCAGCCGTCGGCGCGAAGCGTGGCGTAACCCACTTCACAGCGATCCACGCTGCCGCCGCGACCGGCCACCGCGGCCGCGCTCCCCGCTGCCGCAAGCGTGGCGTTGACTGGCTCGGGTTGGTCGTTCGGCGAGGGCCGGACCTGGTCAGCACCCGCGCACCGAATGGCCATCGCCACCACGACGGTCTGTTCGTCGCACGGACGCAGCGTGAAACTCGTGGCCGAAAGTTCTGCCGGCCACTGGAGATTGCGTCCGCCAGACGTGACGAATGGCCCGAGTTCCAGGGTGACGGACCGCTCCCGGCGGGTGTCGTTGGTAAAGGTCACGGGAATGCGGCGCACCTCGCCGCAGCGGCCGTGCACCAGCACGTCGGCGTCAGTCACGCAACAGTCGCAATGGCAATCGTGCTGCGGACCGCAGCCGCATTCGCAGCCATGCGCGTCACCGTGATGGTGACCGCGATGGTGGTGCGCGCGCGCCTGATAGCCCCGACGCTGACCCGTGGCATCGGACGTGCTTTCCGGCGACTGGCCGTATATGCCGCGTGCCACGTCTTCGTAGGCGGCCTGGGCGTCGGACATCAACTGCGACACGCCCTGCTGCACGTTGGCAACGTAGTCGGGCAGGTCCATCATCCGGTAGCGTCCGCTTTGGCTGCAGTAGCCGTAGTACAGGGCCGGACCGCGCTCGGGCCGGGTGCGCGTGAATCGATCGGTCGACGCGTTCATGGAGTCCTCCTGGCTCGAGTGTCCGCCGCGATGCGCTCCATCAGTCGGGCACGACAGTGAACGAGAGCGCCGCCGTCGAGACGGCGGCGTATCCGGTGTAGCGCGCCCGCGCGTCGATCTTGTCGGGCAGCGTAATGGTGAGGTCGACGGCCCGCGTCTCTCCCGGATCGAGCGTCACGCGTTCGTTCTGCACGCGCAGCGCCATGGTGTCGTACGCCTGCTTGTAGCGGCGCCCCAGCGCCGCCAGGAAATCGTCCAGCTTCTCCATCGTTTCGCCCACGTCCGCCAGCGCGCCGCGCAGTGAACGGCAATGCGCCAGCTCGTCGTCCAGGACCACCGTCCCAATGGTGCGGAACGTCAGCGGAACGTTACCGTTGTTGGTGACGACAATCTGTTTCTTGATTTTTTCGCCGGGGCGGTTCGGCACCACGAGGTTGTCCGGGTGCATCGTGAATGACACGTGCTCGGTGACGTGCAGGAGGACGGGACGCTGATCGCCATCCACGTCGAGCGCGGCCTCATAGGTACCCGGAGGCGTGGTTGCCGGCAGTTCGAGCGACAGCGGCACGGCCCGCGACTGGCCGGCGCGCACGACGATGCGGCGCAGTGGCAGGGCCTCGGCTGCTGGTGCGGCGCCGCGTTTGCGGCGCGTGCCCGACACCAGCGACAGACCTGTGACGAGCGGCTGGCGAATCACGGCCTTGCGAGTGCCGCCGTTCAGCACCTGGAACTGGCCCTGAAGGCGGCCCGGTGGGCCCACGAGTACCAGCGGCTGGCCGGCATCCGCCAGCCGGATGGTTCGCGGCGCGGAAGCGTCTGCCATGGG
>CAZZGM010000535.1:0-2304 GCA_964653955.1 uncultured Bifidobacteriaceae bacterium
AACCAGTACCTGATTGGTTATCAGTCCACCAACACACGCCGTGACGGCGCGTGGCGGGAGATTGTCATCGACATGCCCGGGCGCAGCCACACGGTGCGCGCGCGGCAGGGTTATCGCGCGCCCGAAGGACGGTAGAGCCGTGCGGCATCCCCTGCTGGCCGTCATCGTGGTCACGTGCGCCGCGCTTGGCGTACGCCCATCTGCACAACAGGCGCAGCAGACCCAACAGGAACCGGCACCGCTGCAGTTTGGCGCACGCGCCGAACTCGTGCTGGTGGACGTCAGCGTGACGGACCGCAACTCCGCGCCAGTGACCGACCTGACCGTGGCCGACTTCGATCTCGAGGTCAACGGCCAGTCGCGTCCCATTGCCTCGGCCCAGTTCATCTCCACGCTCCACGAGTCCACGGACGACCTCACAGCAGACGCCGGTCCCTCGTCGAACGACGCCCCCACCTCCGGTCGCCTCATGCTCTTTGTGATCGACGATGGGCATATTCGCGTCGGCGGGTCGCAGGCCATCGTGCGCACCAGCGAGATGCTGCTGGACCAGCTGGCACCGGGCGATCTCGTCGGTGTGGCGCGGCTGCCCACCGGTGCCGGCAGCGTGGAATTCACCGCGGATCGCCGGCGCGTACGCGAAGCCCTGGCCCGCGTGGCCGGTACCTCCGCCGTCCCCATCAGCATGAGCCAGCTGCAAATCAGCGAGGCCTACGCGCTCGAAACCGGTGACATGGACACGTGGCAGCGCGCCATCTCCCGCGAGTGTGCCAACTTCGAGGGTATCGCGCGCGAGTCGTGTTCCGACGCGCTGCAGGCCGACGCGCGCACGTCGCTCACCGACGCCACCGCCAAGGCCATGCAGACGCTCCGCTACATGGAGGTGCTCTTCGGGCGGTTGTCGCGGCTGGGAACGCCGGTGCACGTGGTGATGATCTCGGAAGGGTTGTTTCTGGGCCGCATGCCCATCGGCCTTACCGACGTGTCGCGCCTGGCCGCCGAAGCCCGCGTCACCCTGCACATCGTCCGGCCCGCACAATCGCTGATGGGTGACGCGTCGCGCGCGGTGGCGCCCGGTCAGGGCTATTCGATGGACGACTACCTGATGCGCGAAGGGCTCGAGCAGCTTGCAGGTCAGACACGTGGCCGTCTGCTGCAGGTGGCCGCGGGCACCGGCGCCGGCATTTTCGAGCGCCTCAATCGCGAGTTGTCGGGGTACTACCTCCTGGGCTTCGAGCCCTCGGACGCCGACCGCACGGGACGTCAACGCCGCATCCGTGTACGCGTGCGCCGCAACGGATTGACCGTCCGCGCACGGCCCACGTTTGCGCTTACCTCAGAAGCGGGAGCGGCGTCGGCCCCGGCAGCGGACAGGTCCGTCGAAGAAACGCTTCGTGATCTACTGGCGTCGCCGCTCCCGGATCGCAGCGTCCCGCTGCGTATCACGACGTACAACAGCGCGGACGATGGCAACGGGCAGGTGCGGGTGATTGTGGCCGCGGAGGTAGGCGAGAACGTGGATGCGCCCGCCGACTGGCACACCGGCATTCTCGTGCTGGACAGGAACGACAAGGTGGCCGCGGGCCACGTGGTGCGCCTCACGCTGTCGCCCGCCACACCGCGAGCGTCATCTCCCGCCCTGCTCCAGACCACCGTGCTGCTGGACCCGGGCGAGTACACGTTGCGGCTGGCCGTCGCCGACGAAACGGGACGAACCGGCAGCGTGCACCACACCATTCGCGCCGGGCTCACGCGGATGGGCACACGTCAGGCTGTCACCGATCTGTTGGTGGGCGCAGAGCCAACGGCACCGGATCCCGTACGGCTGCTGGCCATGCCGTCGGTGGACACCGAGCGTGTGTCGTTCCAGGTAGCGGTCGCCGGTACGAGCGCCGCGCAACTGACCAACACCGCGGTCGCGCTCGAAATCGTGGAACGCGAAGACGGACCGCCGCTGGCGTCCGTCAACCTGCCACTGGCCCGCCGCGACGATACGCTACGTACGTTCAGCGGATCCGTGCGGCTGGGCCTCATTCCTCCCGGCCAGTATCTGGCCCGTGCGGTGGTGACGGCACCAGGCGCTCCGGAGACACGCGTGGCGCGCGTGTTTCGCTACGCTCCCATCGACGCCGGCGCGGTGAAGGATCCCACCGAAGAAGCACCGCCGCTCTCCGTGGACGATGAGGTACCGCCACCTCCACCGCCACGCATTGCCGTGCGGCTGCCCCGATTCGACGCCGCCACCGTCCTCGCTCCGCCCGTCGTCCATGCGTTTCTCGATTCGCTGGAGGCCATCCACGAACC
>CAZZGM010000536.1:0-2294 GCA_964653955.1 uncultured Bifidobacteriaceae bacterium
CCTCGTTTGGCCACCATCCCGTACCAGAACTGATGACCGGCCTCGTGAACGATCACTGCTTCCGGTGTGTTCGACCCGGCCGGCGCCAGCCAGCGTGTGCCCGCGGTAAAGAGCGTCGGATACTCCATCCCGCCCGACCGGCTCTGCCACGCGGGATCGACAATGGTGATGTGTGGGTACGGATAGGCGCCGTACCACTCGCCGTAATGCGCCAGCGCGGCCGCCGTGGCGGCAAAGTGACGCGCCTCCTGCCCCCGATGTTCGGGTTGCAGCAGCAGGCGCATGGTCACCGGCGGCAGCGACGGATGCTCGAACGGCTGCGTGAACTCGAGAAAGCGCGGGCTGGTGGTCCAGGCGAAGTCGTGGACATCCTCCTGCACGTAACGATGCGTGGCCGTAGCGCCCGCATCCGCTCGCGAGACCTCCCGGCCGGTCGCGCCGACCACCCAGCCGGACGGCACCGTCAGGCGTACGTCGTAGCGGCCGAAGTCCGCAAAAAACTCCGTGTTGGCAAAGAACTGCCGTGCGCTCCAGCCATCGCCTTCGAACACGCCCATCTTCGGGAACCAGTGGGCCAGAAAGAAATAGTCGCCAATGGCACCCGTGCGCGCGACCGGACGCGGCACCTGCGCCGTCCAGGCCACGTGCAGCCGCACGACCTCGCCCGGTGCAACACCGTCAGGCAGGTCGGCCGCCACCAGCGTACGGTCGTCGGCGTTCTGGTCCGTCGGCTGGATGAAGCGCAGGGTTGGCAGCAGGTCGGCCACGGGCGCGCCGGAGGCATCCAGCAGGCGCAGTTCCGTAATGTGCTGCCAGCCGAAGTCGCCTGGGGCACGATCGGCCCAGTCACCTTCGTCGCCGGCCAGCGCGCGCTGGCGCACCCAGCTCGACGCCGTGGTGCTCCACGCGTTCCAGTAGAGATGCAGGCGGATGGAATAGGCGGGAACGTTACCCGGATGGCGCCAGGTAATGATTTCGCGCCCCGTCAGGCGACGCGAGGCCGGGTCGAGCGTGGCGTCGATGTCGTAGCTGGCCGTCGCGGGCGCCAGAGTCTGGCGGGCCACCACGGGCACCTGCCCGGCGGCCGCCATCAGCAGTGCGGCCGCCACCACCGCCGCGAACGGAATGCGGGCGCTCATGACAAAACACGCAGGCCGCCAGCAACGTGGCGGCCTGCGTCGAACCTGACTAGAACCGGATACGCGCGCCCAGACCGAACTGCACGCCACCGAGGTCGGTGTCGATGACACTGTCACCGGCACGCAGCGTGGCCGACGCGCCGGTCACGCGCAGGAAGCCGCCCACACCGAGGCGCACGGCGTCGGTGTTGTAGAACATGTAGCTCGCATCGACACCCACGTTGTAGCCCGTGGCGTTGCGCTTGGCCACGGCCAGCGTCGGGCTCACCACGACGTTCGCGTAGGGGAAGCCCTGCTCGCCAACGGAAATGTCGGACACGATGTCCTGCGAAATGCGGAAGAACGACGGACCGCCGTACACGAACACGTCGACGTTGTCGCTGATCGGCACCATCCAGCCAATCTGCAGGTGCGTGGCGTGTTCCTTGCGTTCGAAGCCGCTCAGGCGCTCCGAGAAGTTACGCGGCCGGTCGAAGAACAGCGGGTGCGGTACGCTGCCCGACACGTCCCCCGAGCCGCTGGCGGTACCTGTGTGATAGGCCAGGGCCACGCCCAGGTTCCTCCACACGCGCGCACCGAGCGTGAGGTCGAGAATGTTGTTGCGGTCAAAGCTGGAGTTGTTCAGCAACGTGGCCTGCTCGCCGTATACCGGGAAGGAGCGGCTCTGCGAAACCTCTTCGGTTCCGGCTTCCAGGCCAAACGACACGCCCGCGAACACGCGGTCTTCCCACGCCCTGGCCTGCGCGGCGGCCTGTTGGCTCACGCCCAGCAACACGGCCGCCGTCAGTGCGGCCCGCAGCAATCGATGCATCGGATTCTGGCTCCTTCGAGTGAGTACGGCCGCCCCTGAAGGGCGACCAGCTAGGCATCGTAGCATGCACTGTGAACCGCCACTGATTCTCTTGGGAAAATTCGCGATCCCTCGGCTAGACTGGTTGGCGGTTTTACCGACCGGGGGCACCGGACATCGCCACCCGGTCCATGAGGAGCAGTTCGACAATGACAAGGACGTTCTGGACGACGGGCACCGCCCTGACGGTTGCCGTGACGATGGCCGCGTGCAGCAGTACGCCGGCCACTCCCACCTCCCCCTCGGCAGCCATGGGTGGCGGCCTGATCGCCGCCGCCGACGGGTCGACGCCGCGACGTGGGCCG
>CAZZGM010000537.1:0-2282 GCA_964653955.1 uncultured Bifidobacteriaceae bacterium
CAGCGTGGTGATGTCGCTGGCCGACACGCCAAACATCAACGCGTCCAGCGTGCGTGCCGCCGCCATGGCAAGCGGGATACCGATCAGGATTCCCAGCCCGCACAACGTGGCCGCCTCGCGCACGAACAGGCCAGCCACTTGCGCGTTGGTGGCGCCAATGGCCATCCGGATGCCCATCTCGCGTGTGCGCCTCGCCACCGCAAACGCCAGCAGCGCATACACGCCCACACTGGCAATGATCAGCGCCTGCGTGGTGACGGCCGTGCCCACCGCCGCACCCATCCGTTCCGGCACGAGCCAGTTGTCGAACAGGCCATCAAACGTAGAGGCGCGAATCACCTGCTCCCGCCCCAGTGACTGGAGGATGTTTCGCACCTCGTCCGTCACGCGCGCGCGTTCACCCGGCGCCGTGCGGATGTGCAGCGTGCCCAGCGTGGCCTGACCGGCCTGGATGGACGGGAAGTACACCGTGCGCAGGTCGCGCACGCGGGAGTTGCCGAAGCTCACATCGCCAACCACACCGATAATTTCGAGCGCCTTCTCGGGATCGCTCCCCAGATTGTTGTTCCCGTAGCGGATGGAGCGCCCCACGACATTGCCGTCTTCACTCAGCGTGCGCGCCAGGCTCTCGCTCACCAGCACCACGTCCGGCATGCCCGGTGTGTCCGACCAAGCCACATCGCGTCCGCGCAGCAGCGGAATACCGACGACGTCGAAGAACTGCGGCGTGACGTACTCGAACACGGCGGTAGTCACCGGCTGATCCTGACCGGGCCACATCACCGGCGCGTACCACGGTCCTTCGTTCGGGACGGTTCCGGTGTAACGCGCCATCGCCACACCGGAAACGCTACTGATCGCCCCCACGCGGCGCACCAGGTCCGGATAGTAGGTGGCCTGATCGAGATCCGCATAACCACCCGCCGCAGGCACCAGCCGCACCGACAACACGTCGCCTGACGTGTAGCCACGGTCGGTTTGCTGCAACGCCACGAGCGAGCGCACCAGCAGGACGGAACTGAAGGCCAACACCAGCGTGACGGCCACCTGCGCCACGAGCGCCACCTGCGCCGTCCGGTTGGTGGACCGCGCCACGGTGCGCGTGGCCGAGGGACGACGCCCACGCCCGAGCGCCAGCCACGCGGGCAGCAGCATGGCAACGACGGCAATGGTGACGGTCGTGGCGATCATCACCGCAATCAGGCGGGCATCGATACCGGAGGACAACGAATACGGGATGTTCCCCGCGGGAAACAGCGCCGTGGCGACCGGTGCCAATGCGGCCGCCATCACCAGCCCCAAGGCACACCCGATCAGCGCCAGCACCACCACCTCGCACACCATCGTTCTGAGGATGCGCCCGCGCGAGGCGCCGAGCTGCGCGAGAATGGCCAGCGACGTGGGGTTGCCGGCGACACGCGCGCACAGCAGCCCGCTGATGTTCAGTGCCGCGGCCAGGACCAGCAGCACGGTAAGACCGGACACCTGCCTCACCCGGCTGCCATAGAGCGTTCGCAGGGTCGAGAGCCCGGCGCGTCCAGGTTCCAGAAGAAAGTCGAGCGTCCCATCACCGTTGCCAGGCATGGGTATCGCGGGCGCGGTTTCGGCGGCCAGCGCCGGCCACGAAGCCCGGATACCCGCCTCGGCCTGCGCCATCGTCACACCGGGTGCCATCCTCCCGAGCAGCGTGGAGGCGCCGATGCTCGGCATATACGCCTGATAGGGCACCACCAGTGCCACGTCGTTTTCAATCTGGAGCCCGCGGAAGCCCGGCGGCAGCACACCAACGATGGTGAACACCGCCTGCTCAATCTGCACGGTCTGCCCGAGGACATCGGCCGCGCCGCCAAACATACGCTGCCAGTAGCCGTAACCAATCATCGCGACGTTCTGCGCCGTGCCCGCGAATGGCGCATCGCGCTCGTCGAACGCGCGGCCCATCAGCGGCGGCGTCTGGAACGTCGACGAACACTGGCCGCCCATCCGCAGGATGAGTGAGAAGTCCGACTGGCCACCCGCCTGCGTCGGCACCACAATCGAACCATACGTGCACCAATAATCCACCGGGGTGGTGCCCGGTTGCGCCAGCAGCTCGGCCAGACGATGGGGAATGGGCCGTGGAGATCCTTCGGCGGTGCGCGCACGCAGCAGCACGAGTTCATCCGGCGCCGGTACGTTCACCGACTGCCAGAAGAACACGTTGACGAGGCCGACGCTGAGGGCGCAGGTGCCCAGGCCAAGCCCGAGCACGAAAACGACGGCCAGTGAGAACCGCGGCGCTC
>CAZZGM010000538.1:0-2278 GCA_964653955.1 uncultured Bifidobacteriaceae bacterium
ACCCCGGCCGACCCGGGAGGCTCGGACAGCCGGTATCCCCGTTCGAGCTGGGTGCTCAACTACTCCGACGCGCCGTCCGCGAACCTGCTCGTCGAGGCACGCCTCGGACGCAACACGTTCGGCATCGATCGTACGCCGCGCAGCTTCGGCTTCGACGTGACCGAGATCGGCATGCCGGCCGCCATCAACGACTACCCGCAGATCCGGTCGTTTCCGCGGATGGACATCGCCGACGTGTCATCGGTGGGGATGATCGGCGGCGATCCGGCCGGACAGACGAATCGCGCTTACACGGCGGCCGCGTCCGCGACGCTGGTGTCCGGCACTCACACGTTCAAGGCGGGCGGCGAGTTCAGGCGCTATGAGTGGGACAGCGTGCAGGGCCCCGGTACGTTCAGCCTCGGTTTCACCCGTGCCTTCACGAACGGACCGGATCCGCTCGCCGCGGCTACCGCTGGCTACGGCTTCGCCTCGTTCCTCCTCGGCTATCCGGCGAGCGGCACCATTCACCGGCATCCATGGCCGGCCTACCGCACGAACTTTGGCGCCTTGTTCGTCCAGGACGACTGGAAGGTCAGCCCGAAGCTCACTCTCAACCTGGGCCTGCGGTGGGAGTACGAAGCACCAACGACCGATGCTGCGGACGCGGTCAGTAATTTCGACCCAACGGTGACGAGCTCGATCGACGGCATGACGCTGACGGGTGGCCTGGTCTATCCGGGGACGAACGGACTTTCGCGCGGCATGCGTGATCCCGAATGGAACAACATCGGACCGCGCGCTGGTTTCGCTTACCAGCTGCGGCCGACGACGGTCGTGCGCGGCTCCTACGGTCTGTTCTATCTGCCCACCACCGGCGTCTATATCAACCTGTCGACGACGGGCTTCGCGTCACAGACCCCGTATCTTGCGTCGGCCGACGGCGGCCTGACGCCGGCGCGCGACCTGAGCGACCCGTTCCCCGATGGCGTCGTCCAGCCGACCGGCAGTTCGCTCGGTGCGCTCACGGGGCTCGGCACGAACGTGCTCGGCAACTCGCGCGACCTGAAGCGCGGCTACTCGCAGCAGTGGGACTTCGACCTGCAGCAGCAGGTTGGCGACAACTGGGCCTTCGTGATCGGCTACATGGGGAACCGCGGCAGCAACCTCCCGGCCACGACCGCCTACGACTACCTGCCGGCGTCGGCGCTGGCGCTCGGGCCGGCGCTGCAGGAACAGGTGCCGAACCCGTACTACGGACTGGTGCCGACCGGCGTGCTCGCGCAGCCGACCGTGACACGCGCGACACTGCTCGATACGATGCCGCAGTTCCAGGGGGCGAGCGGCCTGACCAACTGGGGCGAGTCGAGATATCACGCGCTGGCGGCTCGCGTCGAGCATCGTATGAGCCGCGGGCTGTCGCTGCTGCTGTCCTACGCCTATTCCAGGATGCGGGACAACACACTCGGCAACGGCTCGAACGCGTTCGCGGACGCCGGCAGTAACGCCGTGCAGAATTGGAACGACCTCGATGCCGAGTGGGCCGTCTCCACGGCCAACCAGCCGCACCGCTGGGTATTGTCGACCAGCTATCTGCTGCCGTTCGGCAACTCCGGCCCGGCGCTCTATCGCGGACTCGCCGGTGGGTGGCAGCTGAACGCCGTGGTCCAGATCGTCAGCGGCAACGTGATCGCGGTGACGGCCAATGCGCCGGCCTTCGGCGGCAACCGGCCGAACCTCACCGGCGAGAGCCCGACGCTCGACAATCCGACCGAGGATATGTGGCTCAACCGCAACGCATTCACCAACATCCCGGCGTACACCTTCGGTGACTCGCCGCGCAACCTGCCCGACACGCGCACGCAGGCGCTGCGGAACATCGACTTCTCACTGTTCAAGGACCTCCGCGTCGGCGGCACCGTCAAGGGGCAGCTTCGCCTCGAGGTCTACAACCTCACGAACACGACGACGCTGGGCAACCCCGTGACCAACATCAACGCCGCGAACTTCGGTCAGATCACGAGTTTGCGGAGTGGAACCGCGCCGCGACGGATCCAGCTGGGCGCGAAGCTCTACTTCTGACAGGAAGTCGGCCGTCGTCGGAGCGTCGTTCTGGGAAAGGGCCGGTGGAGGTTCGCCGGCCCTTCGCGTTCCACGGCGGTGCCTTCAGGGGAGCCGCTCGAGTACGAGATCGGTGACGTAGATCGTGCCGCGCTCCACGAAGATACCGAAACGGCCCGGCCGATCGGCGTCGAGCGGCACCGCGCGCGTGGCGGGCAACGGCCAGGCAAGGTCGAGG
>CAZZGM010000539.1:0-2272 GCA_964653955.1 uncultured Bifidobacteriaceae bacterium
CGGGGCCAACCAGTCCCAGGCCTCCGCCGGTGAGCTCCGGGGCCTCTTCACGCAGCACCTGTTCGAGCCAGGCTTCGAACGTGGCGTTCATCTCGGAGGAGGCCAAGTGGCCGACACCTTCGAACTCCAGGAGATCTACATCCCATTCCAGCGCGCGTAACGCGGCAACCACCTCTCGTGTGGGGGCGATAGGAATGACCGTGTCTTCCGTGCCGTGGGCGGACCGGATCGGCACGCGCCGCTCCGGCGCGACAGGGTGCACGGGCATCAACCCCGGCGGCACCCAGCCCGCGATCGGAAACGCATGACCGACGACGTCCGGGCGGTGCAGTGCCAGGCTGAAGGTCAGGAGCGCGCCCTGGGAAAACCCGGTCACGATGGGCCGGCCCAGGGTCGGAAGCGTTCTCGAAAGCGTGTCGATGAGCGCGGCGAGGTGATGCGTGCGCGTACGCAGCGAATTGGCCAGGAGGTCGGGTGTACCCTGCGTGACGCTTGGGAGCACCCACGCGAAACCCGCCCCGAGCCGAAGCGGCCCGCGCGGCATGACGAGCCGCATCGGTGTGGGCACACCGCCGAACGGACCGCCTGGAATACGCGGCCGGTCGCCGCGTCCGTGGAGCAGTACCACCAGTGGTAACGCATCATCGAAGTCAGCCTCTCCGAAGACGATCTCGATGTAGCTGAGGTCATGGGCAGTGCCCTCGCGAACGCGAACGCCCGGAGCGACCTCCGTTTCCGGTAGCGGGGCGTCTGGCACGTCCCGCGGCAGCTCCTGCACCTGAGTCACCGGTGACGTGGCGGGCCAACGGACATTGACCACGTCCGGCTGCGGCGATCGCCATCGGCAGGTGCCACAAGACACCGCGAAGACCGCGACCATGGCCGCCAGCACCACGAGCACGACGCGCGAGCCCATGATGCAAGCATACGTGGCTCCGGCACCTCCGGAGAAAGTGCGGGATGGTCAGGTCATGAGCGAGCGGATTGTCCCGGCGCCTCTGTCTGGATGATGACGGACGGACGCGGCTTGCCGGCGCAGGCGGCTCCGCCCGCAACGGTCCAGATTTCGCCGCGCTTCACTCCGCATCCCACGCCGAGATCGCATCGACGAACGCCTGATCATCTTCAGCATGTGCGCTCTTCGCCACGGCCAGGGACTGACGGTGGGCGGCACGGGCGAAGGCCTTGGAACGCACGTCGGCCACCCAGACCTGGACAGGGCGCAAGCCCTGCTCACCGAAGGCGATTACGGTGCGCACGCACCTTGTCTCGAGTCGAACGGGTACTGGTGGACATGGCGGCTCCGTGACGAGGGTTACATGTAACGTAGCAGGCCCGGCTGACACCAACAAGAGGCGTGCAGCAATCGCCGGCGCAAGCACCCAGCGATCGTTCTGCCGCGGGCTTTAGGAATTGCCGGAACGCCCTGGGTGGACTACACTTGAGGCTTCGTCGTGGCTCTGTGGTCCACACAGTGCCTTGGCGTCTTTCCTCGACGCGCCCGTAGCTCAGCTGGATAGAGCGTTGGCCTCCGGAGCCAAAGGCCGCAGGTTCGAATCCTGCCGGGCGCACCACCCATTTAGCGTGCGCTGCGCCTGTTCTGACTACGCCGCCATGGCGATCGGGAAACCGCTGCCGGCGACCGCTGCATCCCGCAGAGCATCGCCGGCAGCAGCGGTCTCCGCTCACCGCGGACGGAGCACCACCTCCACGCGCTTCCGCGCGGGCACCGGCTGGCCGTCGCGCCGCGCCGGGACATAGCGCCACCGCATGGCGGCGTCCAACAGCGCCGCGTCATACAGCGGGTGCACTGACGAAGCCACACGCGCCCAGGTCACCACACCCGTCGCGTCGATGGCCACGTCGACGGCACCGCGGAACACACCATTCGCGCTGCCGGGACCGGGCGCCCAGGGCGGCAGGTCCTGCCGCAGCGGCGCCGGCGCGGCGTCCGGAGCATCCACCGCCGCCCGCTCGTCGGTGACAGCCGGTCTCGCGTCTGTTGGCGTCAACGTCTCCTCGGCATCTCCAGCCATGTCCACACGCTCCCTGTCCACTGCCCTCGCATACGCCAGCTCGCGATCCATCCATGCGCGCGACGTGACCGGGGCTGGCGTCTCCTCCACGCGCGGCAGGCGCGCGGAGGCCAGCGCCAGAAATCCGTCCGCCAGCACGCGCAGGTCATCCATGCCCTGACGCCCTTCGCGCGCCAGCACCTCCAGCAGACGAACGGCCTCCGTCAGGCGCGCCGCCGCCGCGGGGGCATCACCAC
>CAZZGM010000540.1:0-2268 GCA_964653955.1 uncultured Bifidobacteriaceae bacterium
GCAGCGGCGCCGCCGCCCGCGCGTCGCCAACGCGCTGGAACGCAAAAGCGACCGGCCACCAGGTGCTGCGCGGCTGGCCGCTGCCATCGAGCATCGCGGACGCCAGCGCATCGTAGCCGCCAAGACGCACCAGCGCATACAGCCCCAGCCGCACCGCTTCCACACTCGCCGTCTTCGGATATCCCACATCGTCAGAGGCGAGGCCATCGAGCGCACCGGCAGACAGGTGCGACGTCATCATGGCGGCAATGGCTGGCGCAGCTTCCGATGTGCCAAGAAGACCGAGCGCTTCCGCGGCGCGGCCCTGCAACAGCGGATCGGTGGACGCCAGCGCTTCGGTCAACGGCTCGGCCGCCGCCGGACTGCCAATGAGACCGAGCGCGAATGCCGCCATCTGCCGTACTTCGGGATCCTGTTCGCCCGCGAGCATGCCGGTGAGCGGCGTCACGGCATCCAGCGACCGTACGCGGCCCGTAGCCAGCGCCGCCCGGCGGCGGATGTGAGCCTGGCTGTCCTGCAGCATCAGCAGCAGATCCTCGCCGGGCTGTTCGCCCCGAACTACACGCTGATCCTCGAGCTGCAGAATCCACTCGAGCTTCCGCTCGGCGGTGGGGGGCGGTGGCGTGGCGGTCACGGAGGGCGCGGACGATGGTCCGCACGCGGAGGCAATGAGTACCAGTACGGCAACAACAACACGCATCAGAATCACGACCGCCCTTCGCGCGCATCAATGACGAGGTGACGTTCCGTGGCCTGCTCGACACGGTCCCGCATCACGCGCACGCCAATGCCCGGACCATCCGGCACGGGAATGGTGCCATCCGGAGCCACGTCGATGGCCGGCTCAATCAGGTCCGGCACGTAGTAGCGCTTGCTGGCCGCGATGTCGCCGGGCAGCCGGAAGTTTGGCAGGCTCGCCAGGTGGATGTTGTGGGCGCGGCCAATGCCGCTTTCGAGCATGCCGCCGTGCCAGACGGGGACGTCGTGCGCGGCACACAGGTCGTGGAGTTCGATGGACGCCTGGTGTCCACCGACGCGCCCTGGCTTGATGTTGATGATGCGGCAGGCGCCGGCCGCCAGCGCGTCGCGAGCGACGCGCACGGTGTGAATGGACTCATCCAGGCAGATGGGCGTGGCCACGGCCTTCTGCAACTGCACGTGGTCCATCACGTCGTCGTAGTCGAGCGGCTGCTCGATCATCATGAGGTCGTAGGGGTCGAGCGCGGCCAGATGTGCCGTATCGGCCAGCGTATAGGCGGCATTGGCGTCGACCATCAACGGGATATCACCAAAGACCGATCGGACGCGCTCGACGGCGCCGATGTCCCAGCCGGGTTTGATCTTGATCTTGATGCGCTGGTAGCCCGCATCGCGTTCGCGTTTCACCTTCTCGACGAGCTGGTCGAGCGAATCCTGGATGCCAATGGACACGCCGGAGGCAATCCGATCGCGCGTGCCGCCGAGCACCCGTGACAGCGGCTGGCCCTGAATGTTGGCGTAGAGGTCCCAGGCGGTCATCTCGAGCAACGCCTTGGCCATGTTGTGCGTGCGGACACGCTTCAGCGCGGGAAACACGTCACGCGGGTGCTCGAACTCCCGGCCGACGACGAGCGGCGCCAGGAAGGCCGTGACGATGTGCCAGACGGTCTCGGTGGTTTCGCCGCTGTAGTAGGGATGGCCTTCGGCTACCGCCTCACCCCAGCCTTCGTGGCCCTCGCCTTCCATCCGCGCGAGGACGAACGTGCGCTCGTAGGTCCGGCCGAAGCTCGTCTCGAAGAAGTGCACGAGCGGCAGCCGGCACAGGAACAGTTCCAGTCGTTCAATCCGCATCCACTCTCCCGGCAGGTGCGCCACCTGCACTATACTCGGCTCGCTTGGCCTTCCACCATCTCGCCGTCGAAGGTCCCATCGGGGTCGGCAAGACCACGCTGGCCCGGCGCCTCGCATCGCACCTCGGCGCCAGCACCATCCTCGAAGACACCGACAACCCGTTCCTGGCCGACTTCTACAACGATCGGCCCGGTGCGGCCCTGCAGGCACAGCTTTTTTACCTGCTCAACCGCCACCGCCAGCTGTCGGGTCTGCGTCAAGCCGATCTGTTCCTGCAGGCCACGGTATGCGACTACGTCTTCGACAAAGACAAAATCTTCGCGTACCTGAATCTGGACGACAACGAGCTGTTCATCTATCAGCGGCTCTACGACCTGCTGGCACGAGACGTCCCCACGCCCGATCTCGTCGTCTGCCTCCAGGCGCCCACCGATGTGC
>CAZZGM010000541.1:0-2257 GCA_964653955.1 uncultured Bifidobacteriaceae bacterium
CCCGAGCCCCGGAGCAGCCGCGGCAGCCAGCCGATCGGCCTGGCGCAGCCAGGCCACCGCTTCCCCGTGCCGCCACGCCGACCACACCGGCCCCGCCACCATCAGCCCCAGCACCACCGACAGAAACGCCCCGTTCGGCCGGGTCAGGCCCGCCAGCATCCCCCAGAACACCACGTGCCAGAGCTGGTCCCGCCGGAAGTGGTACAGCGTGGCCACCATGGCCAGCAGAAACAGCGCGTCGGTGTACATTGCGCTGAAGAACACCGCAAACGGATAGGACGCCAGCAGCAGCACGGCCGTGGCCGCCTGCTCGTCATTGCCCAGGTCGTCACGCGCCAGGCGGCGCAGGTACACCAGGGCCCAGCAGAAAGCGACAATGGACAGGACCACGCCGGTCCAGAGCGGCTGGCGGCCGGTGACCATCGACAGGTAGCGGACCAGCAGCGGGTATGCCGGGAAGAACACGATGTTCTGCTGCCCCCGCCCGCCATCCTCCCGGTAACGATAGCCGGACGTGGCAATGCCCAGGTACCAGCCGGAGTCGTAGCGAGCCGGCAGGTCCAGCAGCACATTGTCGGGATACACGCGGAATGGCGGCGGCTTGTCGGGCACAAACCCGATGGTGACGACGGCCAGCGCACCCACCGCCAGGACGCCCACACGCGTGGCCACGACCACCGGAACCACGGCCCGGACGTCAGCGTCTCCGGCTCGCCTCCGCGCCGCCGCCCCCACCCGCTGCCACAACGGCTCGGACGGCGCCCGCCAGTGACGCACCGCGGCCAGTCCAAGTGCCCACAGTGCCGGACGCCACCAGTCCGTGACCGACACCTGCGCGCCGGCCACCTCCACCCGGAAGCCTCCGAAGAGCAGCACCGACACGGCCAGCCCGCTCAACACGACGACAAGGACGTCGGCCCACCGCGCCCAGCGCGAGAGGCGAAGCGGGAGTGGCAAGCTGGCCGCTGGACGGTCTGACACGGGAGACGTTCTATTGTCCTACGGCCGTGCAACCGTACGACGACTGATCCCGTACGTATCACCGGCGTAGCGGATCAGGACCTGAAGCGGCGCCGGCCAGATGCGTGCCGCGGCCGCGGCGGTCCGAATCGCCCCGGGCGACGACACGAATTCGCGCAGCATCCAATCGAACTGCCGCTTCCTCGTCACGCGCCGGTGAAGCGCGCGGGCGTATACATGGTGCGCCTCCGCCGACGTCAGCTCGCCATCGAGCACCGCCGCCACGACACGGCCCGCTTCTTCGGCTCCCTGGAGCGCGAGATGCACGCCGTCGCCGGTCATCGGATCGATGAACCCCGCGGCATCGCCGGCCAGCAGCAGACCGGGACCACCAGGGTGCGACGTCTCGATCGCCAGCGGCCCGAGCACATGCGGCCGGCCCACCGCCCTGGCACGCGCGAAACGTGAAGCCAGCCAGGGATCGTTCGAGAGGCGCGTGGTCAGCATGCGCGCGGGCGCCGCCCAGTCGGCCCGGTCCGTCTCCGGGGGCGCCACGAGACACACGTTGGCCAGGCCATCGCCGGTTGGTGCCACGCCGATGTAGCCGCCTTCGCGCACGTGCATCTCACCAGCCCCCGTCAGCCCGTCCACGTCCTCGAAGTACTGCCCGATGGCCCACCGCCGCGGCCTCGATGCCAGCCGCGCACCACCCACGTGTCGGGCCAGACGCGATTGCCGGCCATCGGCGGCAAGCGTCATCCGCGCCGGCAGCGACTCGATGCCCGCGCGCGTGCGGACCATCACGCCGGTGACCGCATCGCCTGCCCCAATCAGCGGCCCCACGACCGTGGTCTCGTCGCGGAAACGCGCGCCGGCGGCCACGGCCCGTTCCATCAACCATGCGTCCAGTTTTTCCCGCGTCACGCCGAGACCGCGAAGACCGTTGCCGTAGTGGCCGTGAATCCGCGCGTTGCCAGGACCAGTCAACACCATGCCGTCGAGGGGCCATCCCAGCGCCATCAACTCGTCGACCGGCAGGAAGTGTCCGAGCAGCGCCAACGCCCCCGGATTGATCGTGTCGCCGCACAGCTTCGGCCGCGGAAAGCGGCACCGTTCGACGACCGTGACCCGGGCACCGCGGCGGGCCAGCAGCCATGCCGCAAAGGCACCGGCAGGCCCGGCGCCGGCAATCACCACATCGTCGACGGCGAGGCCGAGGCGCCGCATCGCCTCCTATACTATGCGCATGCGTGCGGTGGCCTGGGTGGGCGCGGCGCTCTTTGCCATCGCACTGGGC
>CAZZGM010000542.1:0-1424 GCA_964653955.1 uncultured Bifidobacteriaceae bacterium
ATGTCTACACCACCGAAGGTCATCGCCTGCAGATGACACCCGTGCAGGACGAGATCGTCGGCAGCGCCAGCCGTGCGATCTGGGTGCTGCAGGCCGCCGTCGGATTCGTGCTCCTCATTGCCTGCGCCAACCTCGCCAACCTGCTGCTGGCCAGAGCCGAGCGTCGGCATCGCGAGTTTGCGGTACGGTCGGCGCTCGGTGCGGGACGCTGGCGCCTGCTGCGCCAGTTCATGACCGAAGGCGTGCTGCTGTCGCTGGCGGGCGGCGCACTCGGCCTCCTGCTTGCGCACGCCGGCGTGCGGGCCATTCTCGCGGCCTATCCCAACAGCCTGCCACGGTCGGCGGAGGTATCCGTCGACCCCGCCGTGCTGTTCTTCACGCTGGCTGTGTCGGTGGTCGCCGGTCTCGTGTTTGGGCTGGCGCCACTGCTGCATGCGCGTGTGCGAGGACTGGCAGCTGCGCTCAAGGAGGGCGGTGCCCGCGGCGCGACGGGCGCGGCACGCCATCACGTGCGCCGGGGCCTGGTGATGGCCGAAGTGGCGCTGGCCGTGATGCTCGTCATTGGCGCGGGCCTGTTGCTGCGCACCGTCTATAACCTGACGGCCGTCGACGCCGGCTTCGATCGCACGCGCCTCGTGACGTTCCAGTTGACGCTGCCGGCCGCAAACTACCAGCAGCCGCCCGAGCGCGCGCAGATGTACCGGCGCCTGCTGGATCGCCTGCGGACCGTGCCCGGCATTCAGGCGGCATCCGCGATGTCGGGCCTGCCGCCGAATCGTCCGGTCAACGCCAACGATACGGACATCGACAATTACACGGCGCCGCCAGACGGTCCGTACGAAAACGTCGACTACTACCAGGCCGTCATGACCGACTACTTCGAGACGATGGGTATTCCCATCGTCGAGGGACGTGGGTTCCAGGCAACCGACGCCACATCATCCGGTGCGGTGGCCGTCGTCAACGAAGCACTCGTGCAGACGTTCTGGAAGGGCCTCAATCCCATCGGCCAGCGCCTGAGACCCTGCTGCGGCGACCAAATTCCCTGGCTCACCGTCGTCGGAGTGGCGCGCGACGTGAAGCAGGGCGGCGTCGATCAGAAAACCGGAACGGAACTCTATTTCCTCGTCGATCAGGCCGCGAACCTGCCCGGTATCGCTCAGGCGCCCACCACGATGCACCTCGTGATGAGGACGACGCTGCCGCCGGCGTCACTGGCGTCGACGGTGGAAGCGGTGGTGCGCGAAGCCGACCGGTCGGTGCCGGTGGTGCGGCTTCGCGACATGAACGCCGTGTTCGACGAATCGATTCGCCGCCCGCGGCTGTTGGCGCAATTGCTGACGGCCTTTGCGGTGCTGGCCCTGCTGCTCGCGGCCATCGGCACCTACGGCGTTCGGTCACCATGTAGGACAGAACGCCGTAGG
>CAZZGM010000542.1:1434-2257 GCA_964653955.1 uncultured Bifidobacteriaceae bacterium
ACGCCGGCGCGAAATCGGCATCCGCATGGCCCTGGGCGCCAATCAGGGTTCCGTACTGGGGCAGGTGATGCGGCAGGGACTCACGCTCACCGGCATTGGCATTGCCGCTGGCCTGGCCGGCGCCTACGCGCTCAACACGCTGCTCGCTTCGCTGCTGTTTGGTGTGAAGCCGACGGACCCGGCCACCATTGCCGGCGTGGTCGCGACCATTGTCACGGTCGCCACCATGGCCTGCCTGCTTCCCGCCTGGCGGGCGTCGCGCGTGGATCCCATCGTGGTATTGAGAGACGAGTAGCCACGCCGTTCAGCGGACGCCGCCAAACCGCTCCACCACCGCAAGGCCTGCCCACGCGGCCACGAGGCCGCCGGCCACCTGAAGCGCGACGTTCATGAGTGCCCGTGTGCTGTCTCCGGCTCGTGCGAGCATCACCGTCTCGAGGGCAAACGCCGAGAAGGTGGTGAACCCGCCGATGATGCCCACGAACACGAACTCGCGCCACGGTGCACGCGACGGAAACTGGCCCGCGGCCATGAATCCCGCCAGCGCGCCAATCACCACGCAGCCCGTCATATTGACGATGAGTGTGGCCAGCGGGAAACGGAACCCCGGCCAGGTGTGCGCGGCAAGCAGGTTGACGCCGTAGCGCGCGGCCGAACCCAGAGCGCCGCCAATTGCCACCGCAATCCATGCGGACATCGAACACTCCCTTCGCGACCGGAGAGTCGTGTCGGGCGCTCGACGCAACGACACCTGCGGCGTAGGCCCGCAGGAGTCATTGGCCGTCCGGCCGGATCGGCGGTTCAGGTGGACTCCACCACCAAC
>CAZZGM010000543.1:0-2218 GCA_964653955.1 uncultured Bifidobacteriaceae bacterium
AAAGCAACCATGTCATGCGCCACCTGTACAAGCAGCACGGCGGCGAGGTGGTGGTGTGCTCGGCCGGACCGACGCGCGTCCAGCAGGTGATTCGCGAGGCCCTGGCCCGCGGCGCCGACCGCGCGCTGCACGTCGAAGACGATACGCTGGGCGCGGCTGACGCGTTCACGGCGGCATCGGCGCTGGTCGCGGCCATGCAGGAGGAGCAGTTCGACCTCATCCTCACCGGCCTCCAGTCCGATGACCAGGGCCACGCGCAATTCGGCCCGGTGCTGGCCGAGAAGCTGGGCGTGCCGCACTCCACGATCATCATGGAAGTGCAGGCCGACCCGGCCGCCCGCTCGATGAAGGTGAAGCGCGAGCTCGAAGGCGGCTGGTTCCAGTACGTGACGATGCCCCTGCCGGCGCTGCTGACCATTCAGAGCGGCATCAACCAGCTTCGGTACGCCACGCTGAAGGGCATCATGGCGGCGAAGAAGAAGGAAATCAGGAAGGTGGCACCGCCCGCGGGGCTGGCGTCGCGCCTGAAGGTGGTGGCGCTGTACGCGCCGCAGAAGTCGAAGCAGACGGTAATGATTGGCGGCTCGCCCGCCGAGGCGGCGCAGGAACTGGTGCGCCGGCTGCGCGAGGAGGCGCGAGTCCTGTGATTCTTGTCATTGCGGAACAGAAGGACGGCAAGCTCAATCGGACCACCTGGGAGGCCGTGGCGGCAGCGCAGCAGCTTGCGGCCGGCGCGATTCCCGTGAAGGTGGCGGTCTTCGGTCAGTCGGTGGCCGGAGTGGCGGCGGAACTCGCGGAAGCCGCCGTTGCCGAAGTGCTGACGGTGGAGCACGAGGTGCTCGGCTCCTACACGGCCGATGCATTCGTGCACGCAGCCGCGGCACTGGTGGCGGCCGAGCAGCCGCAGTACGTGGTGCTGGCGCACACGTATCAGACGCGCGACTTCGCGCCCATGCTGGCGGCGCGTCTCGACCGCGCGCTGGTGACCGACGTGGTCGGGATCAAGGAGCACGGCGGGCAGCCGGCGTTTGCGCGTCCGATGTTCCAGGGCAAGCTCGTCGCCGATGTCGTGCTCGAGGGCCCGGCGCCGCACCTGGTGAGCATGCAGATTGGTGCCGTCCGCGCCGACGCCGCGCAGAAGGGCAGCGCTGCGGCTCCGGTGGCCTCGGCCGCCGTGACCTTCGATGCCGGTCTCGTCCGGCAGACGCCGGAGGCGCCCTTCCAGGAAGCCAAGCAGGCGGTGGACCTGTCGCAGGCCGAGCGAATCGTGGCCGTGGGCCGCGGGATCAAGGCGCAGGAAAACGTGGCGGTCGCCCAGCAACTGGCCGAGGCGTTTGGTGCCGAACTGGCGGCGTCCCGTCCCATCTGCGACAACGGCTGGCTGCCGATGGAGCGGCAGATTGGCAGCTCGGGACAGACCGTGGCGCCCAAGCTGTACGTGGCCGTGGGCATCTCGGGCGCCATTCAGCACCTCGTGGGCATGAAGGGCTCGCGCACCATCGTGGCCATCAACAAGGATGCGGAAGCACCGATCTTCGAGATCGCGGACTTCGGCATTGCAGCCGATCTTTTCGAAGTGGCACCGGCGCTGATTGCCGAGCTGAAGAAGTAAGGCCGGGCGGCGAACCACCATGCAGAGAGAAACCCTCGAAGTCGATGTCCTGATTGTCGGTGGTGGCCCCGCGGGGTTGTCCGCGGCGCTGCGCCTGGCGCAGCTGCAGAAGGCCCGCGGAGGGGAGCCGCTTTCGATTGCCGTGGTCGAGAAGGCGCGCGAAGCCGGCGCGCACCAGTTGTCGGGCGCGCTGCTCGACCCCTCGACGCTGGCCGAGCTCATTCCCGACTTTCAGGCGAAGGGCGCACCACTGGCGTCCGAGGTGCACCAGGACAACATCTACTTCCTCACACCGTCCGGACGGCTGCGTCTGCCGATTACGCCGCCGCCGTTCCAGAACCACGGCAACTACATCATCTCGCTCAATCAGTTTGCCAGGTGGCTGGCCGAGCAGGTGGAAGCCGAGGGCATCGATCTGTTCTGGGGCTTTGCCGGGCAGGAGGTGCTGTTCGACGGGCAACGCGTGATTGGCGTACGGACCGGCGATCGTGGCATGGGCAAGGACGGCCAGCCGCGAGGGATGTTCGAACCCGGTGCCGACATCCATGCCAAGGTGACCATCTTTGCCGATGGCGTGCGCGGCCACCTGACCAAGGAGCTGATGCG
>CAZZGM010000544.1:0-2214 GCA_964653955.1 uncultured Bifidobacteriaceae bacterium
GTAGTGGTTGTAGACCGCAACCGCGAGCTTCTTCTTGGTGAGTTCCTGACCGATGACGTACTCGTCCAGGAACTTCTTGATCTCGGGAGGAGAGGGCAGCGACGTGCGGACGCCGCGCGTGTCGAACTTGTTGTCGTCCGCGATGATGTCGTTGCACACCTCCACGCATTCATCACAGATGAATACCGTGGGGCCGGCAATGAGCTTCCTGACGTCGTTCTGATCCTTGTTGCAGAACGAGCAGCGCAGGATTTCGCCGCCGTCGCCGTTCTTCTTCACCATTGGGCCGGTACCCCTAGCCTACACCCGTTTCCGAATGACATCGTCAATAATTCCGTAGTCTTTGCCCTGTTCGGGCGACATGATGTAGTCGCGTTCCGTGTCTTCCTGGATGCGCTTGATGTCCTGCCCGGTGTGCTTGACGAAGATCTCGTTGATCATCCCGCGCATGCGCAGGATTTCCTTCGCCGCGAGGTCGATGTCGGTGGCCTGTCCGCCGAGGCCGCTCATCCACGGCTGGTGGATCAGGATGCGCGCGTTCGGCATCGAGTACCGTTTGCCGCGCGCGCCCGCCGCCAGCAGCACCGCCGCGATGGACGCGGCCTGGCCGATGCAGTAGGTCTGCACGTCCGGCCGGATGAACTGCATCGTGTCGTAAATCGCGAACCCCGCCGTGATCGATCCGCCGGGGCTGTTGATGTACATGTGGATGTCCTTGTCGGGATCCTCCGCTTCGAGGAACAGCATCTGCGCAATGGCCAGGTTGGCCACGGCGTCGTCGATGGGCGTGCCGATGAAGATGATGTTGTCCTTGAGCAGCCGCGAGAAGATGTCGTACGCGCGCTCGCCGCGATTGGTCTGCTCGACCACCATGGGGACGAGCGTGTTCTGGGGCACACCGTGTGGCATTTGACCTGTTTCCTGTGGCAAAAATCGTAATCGACTGCGCGTGACGGCTCTTCCTCTTTATATCGTCACGATCCTGGCTTTACCCAAGGCCCAGGCCACCGCCTTTTCGCGCCGCATGCCCGCCGCCAGGCGCGGCAGCTCGCCGTCCTGCTCGAGCCGGGCACGAATGGCCGCCACCGAGCGCCCTGTTCCTTCCGCGTACCGCGCCAGCTCGGCCTCGATGTCCTCGTCGGTCACGGTCAGCGACTCGCGCCGGACGAGTTCATCCAGCGCCATGGCCGACTTCACCGAATCGATGGCCGGCTCCTTCTGGGCGTCGCGGAACGCCGGCCAGTCGATACCCGTCTGACGCGGGTCGATACGCTGGTCCAGCAGGCGCCTGGCGAAGTCCTGCACACGCCGATCCACTTCGCGGTCGACGAGGCTGGCTGGCACCTCGAACGGCACACGTTCGGCCAGTTTCTTCAGCAGGTCGTTGCGCAGCTCACGCTCGGCGGCGTCGGCGGCCTCGGCCTCGAGGTCGGTCCGGACGCGTGCGCGGAGGGCCTCCAGCGAATCGAACTCGCCCAGATCCTTCGCAAACTCGTCGTCGAGTGCCGGAACGACACGCTGTTTCACATCCTTCAGCGTGACGGTGTAGTCCACCGTGCCGCCGGCCAGCTCTTCGTTGGCGTAGTCGGCGGGATAGGTAATGGTGAACTGGCGCGTGTCGCCGGTGGCCATGCCCAGCACGTGCTCGTCGAATCCCGGCGGATTGGATTCCGCGCCCAATTCAATGGAGATGGCCTGGTGACGGTCTTCGGGGCTGCGCTCGCCATTCTTGTCGGTGCCCTGCCGCACGAGATCCACCACGGCCGTCTGGCCCGCGGCCAGCACACCCGCTTCCACAGGCTCGAACCGGGCGGCACGTTCGCGCAGGCGCTCCAGGGCCTGGTTCACGGCGTCGTCTTCCACCGCCACGGGTGATTTCCGGAGCTCGACGTCCGAGAGGTCGCCCGGGTCGAAGGGCGGCACGACGTCGAAGCTGGCCGTGAAGGTGAGCGGTTGACCTTCGTTGACGACAATGTCGCGAACTTCGGGCGTGTCGACGGGTTGCACGCCGCGCTCGGCCAGCGCGTCCTGCACGGCGTGCGACACCAGGTGTTCGGCGGCGTCCTGAAGAATTTCTCCACGGAAGCGCTGCTTGATCACCCGGGCGGGTACCTTGCCGGGGCGGAAACCGGGCAGCTTGGCCGCCTTGCCGTAGCGAGCCGTCACACGGCCGATTTCGGCGTCCACCTTTTCGGCGGGAATTTCAACGACCAG
>CAZZGM010000545.1:0-797 GCA_964653955.1 uncultured Bifidobacteriaceae bacterium
GGTTTCCACCGCATAGAGGCGCTCGCCGCCTTCTTCGTGTGCCGACGAGGTGCGGAAGATGTTGGGCCACAGCGGCCACGGATTGTCGTCCGCGCGCGCCGCCGGTGGCTGCGGCAGCAGCTCGAGCTGCGACACCGACAGCGCGTCCTGACGATGCGCGGTGCCGAGGCAGTCGGCGCCTGTATCTCCACCGCCAATGATGATCACGTGTCGTCCCCTGGCCGAGTACGCGCCATCGTCCGGCAGCGTGTCACCTTCGCAGAGGCGGTTCTGCCAGGTGAGATAGTCCATGGCAAAGTGCACGCCCGCGAGCTGACGGCCTGGTACGTCGAGGTCGCGCGGGCGGCCGGCGCCGCCGGCCAGCAGGATGGCGTCGAAGTCGCGGCGCAGATCCTCGGCCGTGATGTCGACACCCACGTTGACGCCGGGCCGGAACACCACGCCTTCCGCCGTCAGCAGGTCCAGCCGGCGATCGAGCATGCGCTTCTCGAGCTTGAACTCGGGAATGCCGTAACGAAGCAGGCCGCCAATGCGGTCGGCCTTTTCGAACACGGTGACCGTGTGGCCTGCGCGGTTGAGCTGCGCGGCCGCGGCAAGTCCGGCCGGGCCAGACCCGACGACGGCTACCTTTTTCCAGGTGCGGGCCGCGGGAGCCTCCGGCACGATCCAGCCTTCGTCGAAGGCCCGATCGACGATGGCCAGCTCGATCGACTTGATGGTGACGGGATCCTTGTTGATGCCCAGCACGCACGAGCCTTCACACGGTGCCGGGCACAGCAGCCCGGTGAACTCCGGGA
>CAZZGM010000545.1:807-2209 GCA_964653955.1 uncultured Bifidobacteriaceae bacterium
CACCAGGCTGCACGATGCATGGACTGCGGCGTGCCGTTCTGCTATCAGGGCTGCCCACTGGGCAATCTCATTCCCGACTGGAACGACCTCGTCTACCACGACAACTGGCGCGCGGCCATCGACCGCCTGCACGCCAGTTGTCGCGGTAGACGAGGTCGTTCCAGTCGGGAATGAGATTGCCCAGTGGGCAGCCCTGGTGACAGAACGGCACACCGCAGTCCATGCATCGCGCCGCCTGGTGCGTGAGCTCCTCCGGTGCGTAACCCGTGTAGACGTGGTGGAAGTCGTGCACGCGCACGTTCACGGGCCGGGCGGACGGCTTGACGCGGCTGAATTCCAGAAACCCTGTCGGCTTGCCCATGCTACGCTCCCACCCGCTCGCGCCACGCGGGCACGCCGGCCGACGCCTGCGCTCCCGTTTCGGCCAGGCGCACGCGCTTGAAGTCCCTTGGCATGACCGCGACGAACTGCGGGAGCACGGTGACCCACGCGTCGAGCACGCGCGCGGCCACGGTGCTGCCCGTCAGGGCGGCATGCCGTTCCAGGAGATCGCGGAGGAGCGCTGTTTCGGCTTCGTCCTGCACCGGATCGAGATCGACCATGTCGCGGTTGCAGCGCCGCTCGAACGTACCGTTCGTGTCGAGCACGTAGGCAATGCCGCCGCTCATGCCGGCGGCAAAGTTGCGTCCGGTCTCTCCGAGCACCACCACGCGTCCGCCGGTCATGTACTCGCAGCCGTGGTCGCCGACGCCTTCGACAACGGCAAACGCGCCGCTGTTGCGGACGGCAAACCGCTCGCCGGCCACGCCGCGGAAGAAGGCCTCGCCGCTGGTGGCGCCGTACAGCGCGACGTTGCCGATGACGATGTTGTCTTCCGCCACGAAACGCGCGTCAGCCGGCGGATGAATGACGAGCCGTCCTCCGGACAGCCCCTTGCCCACGAAGTCGTTGGCGTCACCGTCGAGCGTCAGCGTGATGCCGCGCGGCAGGAAGGCGCCGAAGCTTTGTCCCGCCGATCCGGTGAAGCGGACACGGATGGTGTCGTCAGGCAGGCCGGCGCCACCGAAGCGGCGTGTCACCTCATACCCGAGCAGCGTACCCGTGGTGCGGTCGGTGTTGTGAATGGGCAGTGTCAGCTCGACCGGCGTACGGCTGTCGAGTGCCGGCATGGCGCCGGCAATGAGCTGGTGATCCAGCACGTTGTCGAGTCCGGCATCCTGCGCCTGCGTGTTGCGGCGTGCCGCACCTTCCGGAAGGGTTGGTTGATAGAGCAGCGACGAAAGGTCCAGGCCGGCAGCCTTCCAGTGATCGTGCGCCGGCTGGAAGTCGAGACAATCGGCACGGCCTACCATCTCGTCAATGGTGCGGAAGCCGAGTTCCGCCATCAGTTCCCGCACTTCTT
>CAZZGM010000546.1:0-2208 GCA_964653955.1 uncultured Bifidobacteriaceae bacterium
AAAATCTGTGGAAACTCCTGCTGCGCCATGGCCACCACTCGACCGGCCTTGTCGAAAAGAATGCTGCGGCTCGAAGTCGTGCCCTGATCGAGCGCGAGGATGTAGCGGCTCACGCCCGCACCTCCTGCCGATGGAAGCGCGTGACACAGGTGTCGTACACCACCACGCCAAGCACGCCGCCGGCCAGCGGACCGACAATCGGTACCCACCACCAGCCATTGCCAGCGGTGAACACGCCGCTGCCCCATCCGGCGACGAACGTAAACAGGCGCGGGCCGAAGTCACGCGCCGGATTGATGGCATACCCCGCGTTGAAACCAAACGCCACGCCAATGGCAACCACCAGCGCGCCGACGAGCGGTGCGGTGAGCCACGCCGGTGGCCCGGCGTTTCGTTCGTCGGTCATGGCCATGACACCCTTGAGCAGCAACGCGGTGCCGACGATCTGGTCGACGAGACCACCCGTCAACGAGAGGAACGGCTGTGGATAGGTGGCAAAGATACCGGCCGTCGCGTGTTCACCAGCGACCACGCGAACGCCACCGTCGAAGGCGGCAAACGCTTCGTGATACGTAAAAAACACCACCGCCGAGGCCACGAACGCACCGGCCACCTGCGCGGCCACGTACGCCGGCACCTTGCCGGCCGGAAAACCGCGACACACGGCCAGCGCAACGGTGACGGCCGGATTCAGATGGCCACCCGACACGCCCGCGGCCGTGTACACACCAAGCATGACGGCTAGGCCCCAGCCGATGTTGATGGCGAGATATGAACCATTGGCGCCGTCGCTGAGTACCGTCTGCGCGACGACACCCACGCCAAACACGATGAGCACGAAAGTCCCGAGAAACTCCGCGGCGGCCTCTCTGAGCATGGCGGATTATGGATCGGCAGGTGCGGCCCGCGAGGGGGTCTTCGCGTATGATCGAAGGTCCCGACGGTCGCGACAGGGCCGCATGTGCGGTGTCTCCTTCGTCGGCGGCGACTCTCACCAGATGCTGGCGTCCCTTCAAGGCTGGGCCTCGGAGCTCGGCGGTCTCGGCCTGTTCGTGATTGCCGCGCTCGATTCGTCGTTCCTTTCGTTTCCGCAGGTCAACGATCTGCTGATCCTCTACCTCAGCACGAAATACCCGGAGCGTATGCCCTACTACGCGGGCATGACCACGCTCGGGTCGCTGACGGGATGTTTCGCGCTGTATGCCGTCGCCCGCAAGGGCGGCGAGGTGTTCCTGCGCAAACGTTTCAGCGCCGGACGCGTGGATCGTGGCAAGGCCATCTATCAGCGATTCGGACTGCTGGCCGTGCTGGTGCCCGCGCTGCTGCCGCCTCCGACGCCGTTCAAAATTTTCGTGCTCATGGCCGGGATTGCCGGTGTCGCCCCGTGGCGATTCGGCCTGGCCGTTGCCATTGGCCGCGGCGTCCGCTATTTCGGTCAGGGTTATCTCGCGGTCCGCTATGGCGAGCAGGCCGGTGCGCTCGTGCGCGAATACGGCAGCACGGCCGGCCTGGGGCTTGCCGGTCTCGTGCTGGTGGGTGCGGTGCTGTATTACGCCTCGCGGCGTCAGCGTTCCCAGCCGAGCAGCGCCGGCAGTTCAGACGCATCGAACGGCTTGTAGTCGTAATAATCGCGGATGAAGCGGATGGTCAGACGCCGGAACAGGACGGCGCGGCCATCGCCGTCGAAACGTGTTTCGACGGGCAGCCAGGCGCCATCGATGCGCCGGCGCGTGAACCGGGCTGTCGATCCCTTGTACAGCCGTCCGACAATGCCCCAGCCGAACGAGACGTCGCTGATGGCCGTGGCTTCGACGTTCATGACCTCGAACTCGTGCTCGTGGACCCAGGCCCGGCCGGTGAAGGCGCGGGCGACGCGGACTTCACGGCTGCGCGCCTGCGCGCCCGGCCGCGGCGCGAAGTCGATGAGGATGGCCGGATACCCGTCCCAGGTGTCGCGGCCCACCATCGTGAAGTCGAACGCGTCGATCGCCTCACGGGCCAGCGCCCGATCCTTCTCCCGGGCTTCCTCCGCCTTCCGCTCGCGCACCTGCCGTTCCGAGGCGCCTTCGCGCGCGAGACGCGTCTCCCACTCCACGAGCTTCTTCCGATAACGGCGATCCTGTTCGGTGAGATCCCTGTCGGACAGCATCTCGCCGTCCTTTTCAATCAGCCGCCGGTAGGTCAGCTCCTCGACCGGGTTCGGATATA
>CAZZGM010000547.1:0-2200 GCA_964653955.1 uncultured Bifidobacteriaceae bacterium
CGACCGAAGAGCGCCCGCGCCGCGCGGGCGCTCTCCAGCCGTATTGTCAGACGAACCGAACGCTCAGAACATGAACCGGAGCCCGAGCTGTACCTGACGCTGCTCGTAGCCGCCGGTCGGCACGAGGTTCTTTGCCGATGTCGGCACGGGCACCAGCGGCACGCCCAGTTCGTCGGTGGCAATGGCCGCGTTCACACCGGAGATCTGGACGGTGTTGAACAGGTTCTTTACTTCGGCCCGCACTTCCACGGCACGGGCGCCGCCCACGCGCACGCGGCGCGAGTAGCTGAGGTCCACGTTGTAACGGGCCGGCAGGTTGAGCGTGTTCCGCCCCACACCCGCCGGACGATCGCTGTTGGTGCCGTCGTTGTTCAGCTCGCGGTTGCTGCGGATGTTCACCGGAATGCCGCTGGCAAACTGCATGGCAACGCCAAACACGTTGTCGTTCAGCAACGCACCCACCACACCGTCACGGTCGAAGCGCGGCGTGGCGACGATGCTGCCGCTGAAGGTGTGCCGCTGGTCGAGCACGTTTGGCCCCTTGTCGCGATCGAGGCTGGTCATGTCGAAACGGCCCGCATCACCCTGCACCGACAGGGTGCCGGTAATGGGCGCGTTGTCCTCGGCCTTGCCCAGCGTATAGGCCAGGTCGAAGCCGATACCGTTCACCTGACGGCGAGTCAGCTGCAGTGTCATGTTCTTGTAGGTGGACTCGCCAATCGACTGCGTCGCGTTGATCACGTTGTAGCGCGGATCCAGGCGCGTGTTGGCGTTGATGGCCGTGCTGAACACCGGCGTGCCGTCGGCCAGCGACCCGATGGGGTTGATGACGTTGATATTGGTCACCACGGGCAGGTTGTTGCCTCTCACGTATGACCCGCCGATACCAACCGAGTACCGATCGCTCAGCGCGTGTTCGAACTGCACGTTGTTCTGCCACGACCGGGCAATGCGGAAGTTCGGGTCCACCGTCCAGGCCGTGTTGGGCTGGGCACCGGCGCCGGTGCTCAGAACGTTCGGAAACGACGGCGCCCCCACCTGACTGGGCTGCAGCGTGGCCGACGCGCGCGCGTTGGTGCCGTCGTTCTGCAGCGCCTGCTCGTAGACGGCATTCAGCGTCTGGTCGTACATGATGCCGCTGTTGAAGCGCACCACCGACCGGCGCTCCTCGCCCAGCGTCCACACCGCGCCAAACCGCGGCGCGAAGTTGTTCTTGTCCACCGGGAACTGCCGCGACGCCTCGATGGGGCCATTGGCCACACCGTCCGGCACGCCATAGCGGTCGTACCGCACGCCGTAAAGGATCTTCAGCGTTGGCGTGATGCGCCAGTCGTCCTGGACATACATGCCGAACTGCGTGGTGTTGTAGTCGAGCGCCGGCTCACCGAAGTACTGCGTGAACGACTGATAACCGAACGGGTTGGCCCCGCTCGCCGCCGCCTGGTACGCGGCCACATTGGCAAACGTGTAGAGCGTGGCCGGTGCCGAACGGCGCGTATCGGCCACGAACTGCAGGTCGACGCCAAACTTGTAGGCGTGATCGGCACGCAGATACGACAGGTTGTCGTTGATCTGCAGCACATCCTGCGTGAAGCCAAAGCCGGCGTCGGCCGTGCCGGCAATGGGGCCGCCGAAGTTGGCGACGTTGGGGATGTTGATGGCCGGACCGGTGCCCGCCAGTGCGCCTGGCGTACGAGCCTGCGCCCGCGTCGCATACTGCACGCGCACCTCGTTCAGGACGTTGGACCCCAGCGTCGAAATGAGCTGCGCACCCGTCGAGTGCTGCCGGTCCGTGAAGTCGGTGGCGCGCTGCGCCGACGTGAGACCGCCGCCCACGTTGGCGCTGATGAAGTTGTCGAAGTACATGTAGCGCACCGACAGGCGGTGTGCCTGGCTCAACTGGTGGTCGATCTTGCCGATGGCAAACTCGGTGTTCAACCCGCGCGGCTGATACCGTGGCTCGTTGAGCCCCAGCGCCGCCTGGTTGGCGGGGTTGATGGTGATGACGCTCAGCCCCGACAGGTCGCGCTCGGTGTGCTCATACCCGCCGAAGAAGTGTGTCTTGTCGCGGATGATGGGGCCGCCGAGATCGAAGGTGTAGACGTTGACGTCCGTCGGCGGCTTGGTGTCGCTGGTGCGGACGCCCTGCGTGAAGAAGGGAAACGCCACCATCGGCTTCCGCTGAAAACGATAGCTGCCC
>CAZZGM010000548.1:0-2181 GCA_964653955.1 uncultured Bifidobacteriaceae bacterium
AAGAGCAGCTCTTCATGCGCATGCTGGCGTCCGAGGCGCGCATCGACATGTTCCGCCTGCTGAGCGGCCAGATCGGGCAGCGGGAGTACGGGCAAATCACGCACGCGCTCGAAACCCTCTCCGAATCCAGCCTGTTCATCGACGACACCGCCGGCATTGGCGTGATGGAAATGCGCGCCAAGGCCAGGCGCCTCAAGGCCGAACACGGCCTGCACGTGCTGGCCATCGACTACGTGCAGTTGATGACCGGCCGCGGGCGTTTCGAGAACCGCACGCTCGAACTGGCCGCCATCTCGCGCTCACTCAAGGGCCTGGCCAAGGAACTGAGCGTGCCCATCATCGTGCTGTCACAGTTGTCGCGTGCGCCGGAAGCACGGTCCGACAAGCGGCCGCAGTTGTCGGACCTCCGCGAATCGGGCGCGCTCGAACAGGATGCCGACGTGGTGGGGCTCATCTTCCGCGAGGAGATGTACAAGCTGGGCGACGAGCCCAGCGAAAACGACGGCGTTGCCGAACTCATCATCGCCAAGCAGCGTAACGGTCCCACCGGCACCATCAAGCTGGCGTTCCTGCGTGAGCAGACTCGGTTTGCCAACCTCGCGCGTGGAGGGGACGACGTAACATAGGCGGGTGATTCGCTGCACCACCGCGCACGTGGACCTCGGTGCGCTCACTGCCAACTTCCACGCCATCCAGGAACATCTGGCCGCCGACGTCACGCACAATCGTGCGGCCGGCGCCGGGACGGCGCACGTGCCTGGCGTGATTGCCGTGGTGAAGGCCAACGCTTACGGTCATGGCGCCGTACCGGTGGCGCGGGCCCTCGAAGACGCCGGGGCCATGATGCTGGCGGTGGCCGACGTGGAAGAGGGCGTCGAGCTCCGGCAGGCGGGTGTGCGTGCCCCCATTCTGGTGTTTGGCGCGCTGAGCGTCAGCGACACCGCGGGCGTGTTCGATCACGACCTGACTCCCACCATTTCGAGTCCGGCTGCGGGCCGCTCGCTGGCGCAGGCTGCGGCCGTGCGCGAACGGTTGCTGGCGTATCACCTGAAAATCGACACGGGGCTGCATCGCCTGGGCTTCCGTCACGACAATCTTCACCGGACGCTTCCCGAACTGCTGGCCAGCCGTCATCTGCAGCTCGAGGCGGTCCATACGCACTTTGCGACCGCCGACGAACCCGAGTCGCCGCTGTTCGACGCACAACGGCGTGCTTTCGACGCCGCGTGCCGCGTGGTGGACGACCTGGGTGGCGGGCCGCGTCTCAGGCACGCTGCCAATTCCGCGGCAATCGTGCGCGATTCGCGAGCCTGGTACGACCTGGTGCGCCCCGGTCTGCTGCTGTATGGACTGGTACCGCCGCCGCTGCACACCACGCCGGGTCTTCGTCCGGTGATGTCGCTCACGAGCCGGGTGGTGGCGGTGAAGGGCGTACGCACGGATGAGGCCGTCGGGTATGGCGCGCGTTTCATGGCGCAGAAGCCCACCACCATTGCCGTGGTCCCGGCCGGGTATGCCGATGGCCTCGACAGGCGGCTCGAAGGGCGGGGCGCCGTACTCGTTCGCGGCCGCCGCGCGCCCATCGTTGGCGCGGTGAGCATGGACATGCTCACGGTCGATGTCACCGACATTCCCAACGTGGAGCCCGGCGACGAGGTGGTGCTGCTCGGGTCGCAGGGGCCGGAGCCGTGGCAGACCATTGACGCACGCGAGATGGCCGCCTGGATTGGCACCATCCCTTACGAGGTGCTCTGCCGCCTTGGCGCGCGCGTCGGACGCGTGTATGGCGCCTGAGGTGGCGTGCGCCGGGCGCGAATGAGAACGAGACGATGAGAGAATCGTGACGTGGCCATGAAGGCGCCAAAGACCGTGTTCGTGTGCCAGGAGTGCGGGGCGCAGTCGCCCAAGTGGCTGGGCCGCTGCGCGGACTGCGGCGCCTGGAACTCGCTGGTGGAGGAGCGGCCCGTCGAAACCACGGCGGTGCCCGCGGGTGGACACCGGTATGCGCTGGGCGGCGCGTCGGAAGGCGCCATCCGCTACGCGGAAATCGAGGCGCACCAGGCGGAGCGTATTCCGTCGGGCATTGGCGAATTCGATCGCGTCCTTGGTGGCGGCATTGTCCCGGGATCGCTGGTGCTGCTGGGCGGCGAGCCGGGCATCGGTAAGTCGACGCTGTTGCTC
>CAZZGM010000549.1:0-649 GCA_964653955.1 uncultured Bifidobacteriaceae bacterium
CGCGGCCAGGCAGGACCTGGTGAGCCGCAAGACGACGCGGGAGAAGTCAGGGGTGTTCACGGGAGCGTACGCCGTGAACCCGGCGACGGGCGAACCTGTTCCCGTGGCCAAGAGCGTTGGCAGCGCGCTGGTTGGTGGCACCGTCAATCAGCAGGGTGCCATGGCCTTTCGCGCCACCGCGGTCGGGGACGCGACCATGCTGGCGCAGATCATCCGCATGGTGGAGCAGGCGCAAGGCTCGAAGCTCCCCATTCAGGCACTGGTCGACAGGGTGACGATGTGGTTTGTGCCGGGGGTGATGGCGGTGGCGCTGCTGACGTTCCTGGCGTGGCTGATGTGGGGACCGTCGCCGGCGCTGACGTTTGCGCTGGTCAACGCGGTGGCAGTGCTGATCATCGCGTGCCCGTGCGCGATGGGACTGGCCACGCCGACATCCATCATGGTGGGCACAGGGCGAGGAGCGGAACTCGGCATCCTCTTCCGCAAGGGAGAAGCGCTGCAGCGCCTCGAGAACGCTGCCGTGATTGCCGTGGACAAGACCGGCACGCTTACCGAGGGCCGCCCGGCGCTCACGGATCTTCAGGTGATGGAAGGCTTCGATCGCGTACGCGTCCTCGGGCAGATCGCCTCGGTGGAGGACAAGTCGGAG
>CAZZGM010000549.1:659-2176 GCA_964653955.1 uncultured Bifidobacteriaceae bacterium
AGTCGGAGCATCCGATTGCGCGTGCCATTGTTGCCGCGGCGGTGGGGGAGGGCATCACGCTGCCCGCCGTCGTGTCGTTCGAGTCTGTCACCGGTTTTGGTGTGGCGGCGCAGGCCGATGGCGAGCGCGTGGACATTGGCGCCGACCGTTACATGCAACGGCTTGGTGTGGACGTGGCACCGGTGGCGGCTGCGGCCGAGCGTCTTGCGAGTCTCGGCCGATCGCCACTCTATGCCGCCGTCGACGGCCGCCTGGCGGCCGTGCTTGCCGTGGCGGATCCCATCAAGGAGACAACGCCGGGGGCCATTGCGGCGTTACACGCGCTCGGCCTGAAGGTGGCCATGGTGACGGGCGACAACCGTCGCACGGCAGACGCCATCGCGCAACAACTCGGCATCGATCACGTGGTGGCGGAAGTGTTGCCCGAGGGCAAGGTGGACACCGTGCGGGCGTTGAAGGCGAAGCAGGGTGTGCTGGCCTTCATTGGCGACGGCATCAACGATGCCCCGGCGCTGGCCGCGGCCGATGTCGGCCTGGCCGTGGGCACGGGGACTGATGTGGCGATCGAGTCCGCAGACGTCGTGCTCATGTCCGGGAGCCTGCACGGTGTGGCCACCGCCATTGCGTTGTCGCGGGCGACGATGGGGAACATCCGGCAGAACCTGTTCTGGGCGTTTGCCTACAACACGGCGCTGATCCCGGTGGCCGCGGGCGTGTTGTATTCCACCTGGGGCATCCTGCTGTCACCGATGTTTGCGGCCGGTGCCATGGCCATGTCGAGCGTGTTCGTACTTGGCAATGCGTTACGCCTGCGCGGGTTCCGTGCACCCGCAGCCTTGGTTCAAAGTGCTGGCGCAGCGCCGCTCGCGCCAGCGGCGGGAGTAGCCGCGCGATGAACATCGGGCAGGCATCGAAAGCGTCAGGCGTGTCGGCCAAGATGATCCGGTACTACGAGCAGACCGGCCTCATTCCCCAGGCTGAGCGGCGGGAATCCGGCTATCGGGATTACAGCACTGCCGATGTACACATGCTGCGGTTCATCCGGCGGGCGCGCGACCTCGGCTTTTCCGTGGCCGAGATCAACGATTTGCTGAACCTGTGGCGCGACAAGTCGCGGCACAGCGCGGACGTGAAGGAGATTGCCACGGCGCACATCGCCGCGCTCCGCGAACGGATCGAGAGTTTGAATCAGATGGTGGGGACGCTCGAGACGCTGACGGCGTGTTGTGCCGGCGATGATCGTCCCGATTGTCCGATTCTGGCCGACCTGGAAGAGCCGTCCAGCGAGCCGGCGGCGCCGCTGCCGGCGCTGCGCACCCGCGGTCCGCACCGGCGGGACCGTCTGGCACATAATTAACCTCTCGGTTCACGTGTGTGGCACGTGGTGGCGGCTCCTCGAACGGCGGCAACCGATCTGAATATCGGTGTTGTTCGAGCGATGTCGCGCCGCTGGCGTTGTCAGCTCACGTGAGCTTCGGAATAATCCTTCATGCACCACACGCCCGCGCTGCTCGTTG
>CAZZGM010000550.1:0-2173 GCA_964653955.1 uncultured Bifidobacteriaceae bacterium
TGGACGCTCAGCTGTCGGCGTTGGGCTGATAAGGCATGACGCGCCTTGTGGGGACGACAGTGGCACAAGACCCTGGCTAACCAACTGCTCTGAAGGAACGGTCAATCTACGCCGGCTTTAGCTCGACCGCGACCCCGACCGGATCCGAGAAACGTGAGTAGCCATGCTGCTAGCCCGAGAAGACAGACACCCTCAGCCCATGTCACGGCGCCATTGTGGAGAACGAACGCCAACACCGCCAGGCTTGCGGCGCAGACATATACGCGTCGTTCTGAGGTGCGCGAGAGTGAACGACGGGCACCCATACCGAACGCGATCGTCCACATGACGATGGTGAATCCCGTTGTCACCGCGACGGTCGCTACGCCATGCCTGACGACGTCACCTGTCCAGGCAAGCGCGGAGGCGAGCGACGAGAGCGTCACGGCGACACCGACTGCTCGATCGCGAAGCGGATCCGCGGGCTCCCGCACTGCACGTCGAAGGGCATGGCCGCCCTGCAGGGCCATGAGCAGCGAGAAGGCCAGCAACAAGAACGTACCGATGAACGCGAGTGTCAACATGCCGTGTCTCCATCGGTTAACCGTTCATCGAGGGCAGCGGGGCTGCGCTCGAGGACTCCGGCCAGTGCATCCGAACCCCGTAGCCCGTGGAGTCGTGCTCCGGAAACGTAGGCGGCCCGCCCAAGCAGGTGTCCGGCAATAGGAATGGTCAACAGGAGAAAAGCCAGAGTCGACAACCCGATCACGGTCGTTTCCGTGTCCCACATCTGGACCACCACGCCGAGCAGGACAAACCCCGCGCCGACCGTACCGGCTTTGGTGGACGCGTGCATCCGCTGAAGCGGATCAGAAAAACGAACCAGACCCACGGCAGCAGCCACGAGAAATCCCGCACCGAGAAGTTTGAACATCACGGCCAGCACGCCAGTCACGACTGGTATCCTCCTCGACCTTTTCGTTCGAGAAAGACCGCGAACGCACATGTGCCCACGAAGCCAATCAGCGCCAGTCCGAAGCCGACATCGAGGAACTCCCGGCGCCCGGTACTGCCGGCCGTCAGAGCGGCGAGTGCGACCGCAACACCGGTCAGCATGTCGAGGGCCACGACGCGGTCGACGACCGAGGGGCCGGCCAGCAGACGCCACACGGTCAGGCCGAGCGGCAGCATCAGGAGTATGGTCAGCAGCGTGTCGAATGCGGGCGTCATCCTTCAATCCTCGCGAGCCGGCGTTCGAAGGTCTGTTTGATGGAGTGAGTGACCTGCTCCGGCGATCCGGCCTCCAGCACGTGCACGTAGAGCGTTCGCCGATCGTCGCTGACATGCAGTGAACAGGTTCCGGGTGTGAGTGTGACGAGATTGGCCAGCACGGCAATCCCGAGGTCTGTTCGCAGATCCAGCGGTACGGCGACGATGGCCGACGCGGTTCGTGGCTGGCGCGCGAATGCGGCTCGCGCGACCATGCATGACGACAGCCACAGCTCGTAGAAAAAGATGCCGCCGAGCATGACGCTATCCAGCACCCGATGCATGAGAGTGATGGCCATCAGTGACCTCCAGTTCCGGTGAGCGGATCGAGAACCGCCTCGATGTAGGCACGAGGATCGACGAGCGTGTCGGCCGCCTGCTGCGCGTAGACGATGAGGGGTTCAGGTATGGTGCCGATGACGAGGGTCAACGCCGCCAGAATGCCAATCGCCGTGAGCATGGGCGCCGGTACCGGTCGGGCGGTGACGCGCGGAAGGACCGGAGCCTTCCAGAACGCTTCCATCCAGATCTTGCTCATCGAGTACAGCGTGAGCAGACCCACGAACAGCGCGATTGCTGCCAGCCAGGCACTGCCGGCCCGGAAGGTGGCGTCGATGACGAGGAGTTTGGCCCAGAAACCGGACAGCGGCGGCACACCCGCGAGAGACAGCGCGGGAATCAGGAACAACGCCGCAAGAAGCGGGCTGCGGCCGAGGAGTCCGCCGGCCTTGCGCAGATCATAGGTGCCTGCCGCGCGGTAGATGGCTCCGGCAATCAGGAACAGATTGGCCTTCACGATGATGTGATGGATGACGTAGAAGATTGCGCCGCCCAGTGCCGCGGGAGTGGCGACCGCGAGACCGAGGAGCATGTAGCCGATCTGGCTGATGATGTGGAAGGCGAGGATGCGACGTACGTCCCACTG
>CAZZGM010000551.1:0-2145 GCA_964653955.1 uncultured Bifidobacteriaceae bacterium
GGGACGTCGACTACACGCACACCTTCGTGACGACCGAGCGGCGTGTGAAACAGCTGTTCAACGACAGCGGCTTCGAGACGCTTCACATCGAACGCGGGATCGGCACCTCCACCGGCGTTGCCCGGGACGCCCTGGCCGCGCTGGCGCTCCTCGTCAACCTGCCCGGCGTCGACAGCCTGTCACGTCACACCGGCACGGAAGACTTCGTGTTCAAGGTCCGCAAGAACCTGTTCGAGACGCTGACCTTCGTCGCGCGGAAACCCCGCTGATGACGGCACGCGCCTCGGCCGCGTCGGCGCGCGGCCGCTCACGGGCACCGGACGCATGACCGCCCTGCTCCGTTCCACCTGGGTGCGCGGCGTGCTGTCGCTGGGTATCCTCTGGTGGCTCTCGACGCGCATCGACATGGCCGACGCCTGGCGCGCCATTGTCTCCATCCGCCTGCCGCACCTCCTTCTCGTGCTCCTCCTGGTGGCGGTGGACCGCGTGATCATGATCTACAGGTGGGTGCTGCTGCTGCGTGCCAGCGGCGTCCCGATTACTGCGGCCAGGGCCGCCGACATCTTCCTCGTCAGCTCCTTCGTCGGCAGCTTCCTGCCGGCCGGTGTCGGCGCCGACGCGGCGCGTGCCTACAGCCTGCGGAACCATACCCGTCTTGGTCAGGGCAACGGCCACGCCGACACGGGCGGTGAGGCCCTGGCGTCCGTCGTTGTCGACCGTCTGCTCGGCACGCTGTCGCTGGGCCTCATGGGCATTGTCGGACTCCTGGCGTGGACGTCCGCCGCCTCCAGCGACTGGCGCGTGCTGGCCACCATTACCATCCTCGTCGCCGTGAGCATTGCCGCCTTCTGGGCCGACCACGCCGTGAAGGCGGTCCTGGCCGACCGCGCGCACGCCAGCCGTCTCGGGCGCGCACTGCTGCGCCTCACCGACGCCGTCAGCCGCTATCGCGGACGCGGACGCACCCTCGCCGCCGTCTTCTTCTGGTCGGTCGCCATTCAGGTCATCCGCATTGTCGAGGCGTACATCCTCGGCCTCGGCCTCGGGCTGACCGTGCCGTTCAGCTACTACCTGCTCTTCATGCCGCTGGGGCTGCTGATGCTGCTGCTCCCCATCTCGGTGAGCGGCTTCGGGCTGCCGCAGGGCGTGTTCGTCTGGATGCTCCGTCCGGTGGGCGTCCCCGACGCGACCTCGTTCGCGCTGTCCACGCTGATCGTGGTGACAGGGCTGGCCGGCAACCTGCCCGGGCTCCTGCTCTGGTTGCGAAAGGACAGGGAAATCCTGTAAAATCTGTCACTTACATGGCACAGGTCTACGCGGCTAAATATCTGGCGAAGGCGGCTCTGAGCGCCCCTCGCGACCTGGTTCGGGCGGCCGTCGCCAAGTACACCCCGCTCCACCCCACGGTCTTCATCTTCCACTGCACCTTCGTCTGCGACGCCCGCTGCGAGATGTGCAGCAACTGGACGCGCGGCAACCGCAAGGAAGACATGACGCTCGAGCAGATCGAGCGCGCCTTCAGCTCCAGCCTGTGGAAGGACATCGAAAACGCGTCCATCTCCGGCGGCGAGCCGACCACGCGCAACGACCTGGTCGAGGTCGCGCGCGTGATGATCGACAAGTTTCCCAAGCTCCGCAAGCTGACGCTCAACACCACCGGGATCACGCACCACCGCGCCATCCCGATGCTGACGAAAATCGTCCAGCTCTGTAACGAGCGCAACGTCATCTTCTCCACGCGCGTCTCCATCGACGGCGTCAACGACATGCACGGGAAGGTCCGCAACGTGAAGAACGCCTTCGAAAAGGCGGGCAAGACGATTGCGGCCATGCAGGAACTGCAGAAAACCTACCGCTTCAATTTCGGCATCTCCTCCACCATCTTCGAGACCAACCTCGACGATGCGGACAACATCCTGGCGTGGGCGAAGAAGGAGAAGCTGGACATCGTGTTCAACATGGTGCGTTTCACCGACGCCATGCTGGGCAACGCCGATCTCGCGAAGGACATCAAGCCGGTGAGCGAGGAAGAACAGCGCATGCGCGAGTTCTTCCTCGACCGGGTGCGACACGACCCGCTGCTCGACGGCCAGAACTACATCTACATGCACTACGCGGACATGATTGCCAACGGCTATCACCGCA
>CAZZGM010000552.1:0-2141 GCA_964653955.1 uncultured Bifidobacteriaceae bacterium
GCCAGCTCGACATCCCGGGTGGCGGTGCCGTGCTGGACGCCGACGAAGCCGCGCACCTCACGCGCGTGCTGCGCCTGGGCCCTGGCGCCGACGTGGATGTGTTCGACGGATCCGGTGTGGTGTGGCGCGCCCGTGTCGACGAGGTACATCGCGACCACGTGACGCTGCGATTACTGGAACCAGCGCCGGTGGCCGCGGAGCCGGCGGTGCGGGTCACACTCGTGATGGCCGTCCTGAAGGGCGACAAGATGGACGATGTGGTACGCGACGCCACGATGATGGGCGTGGTGGCCATCCAGCCCGTGGTCACGAATCGGACGGAGCTGGCCATGGGCGCCCTTCTCCGCAGCCGGCGGCGCGAGCGATGGGCGCGCGTGGCCGTATCGTCGGTGAAGCAATGCGGCCGCGGGATCGTTCCCGACATTTGCGAACCGGTGGCGCTGACGGCATGGCAGCCGCCCGCAGGTGGAGAGTCAGCGTTCGTGCTCGTGGAGCCCGCTGCCGCTGCCGGCCGGCGATTTGCGGACATCGAACCGGCCCAAGCCGTGACGCTGCTGATTGGACCGGAAGGCGGATGGGCAGCCGGCGAACTCGAGGCACTCGATCGCGTGGGCGTGAGAGCCGTGGCGCTGGGACCACGGACGTTGCGCGCGGATGCGGTACCGGTGGCGGCGCTGGCCGCGCTGTTCGAAGCGTGGAGCGCGTGGTGAGGCGCGGAGAACTGGCGTGCTGCACGCCGCCGCGCAGGGCACGGACATGTGGACGATCAACGTCAAGGAGGGGCTGATGCGACGGACGATATGGGCGGCACTGGCATTGGCATGCGCACTCGTGCCGGGAATTGGCGCGCAGGATCCGGTGGCCACCTTCTCGATTCTCGGGTACGACCCGGCAACGGGTGAAGTGGGCGGGGCCGTGCAGTCGCGCGTCTTCAGCGTCGGCAACGGCGTGTTGTGGGCGGAAGCCGGCGTCGGTGCCGCGGCCACGCAGGCCATTGTCGACGTGAGCTATGGCCCGCGAGCCATCGAGTTGCTACGGGCGGGCCGCGCACCGGAGGCCATCGTCAAGGAGATCTGGGAAAAGGATCCGGATCCCGAGCCCGAGCGCTGGACCAAACAGGGACGTCAGTTCGCGGTCATCGATGCCGAGGGACGAACGGCCGTGTTCACCGGACCGAAGGCGTCGAACTGGGCCGGCCACAAGCAGGGCAAGTACGCCACCGCGCAAGGCAACATCCTGGCCGGCGAAGCGGTGGTCAACGACATGGTGACCGCGTTCGAACAAACCACCGGCCACCTGTCGGTGCGGCTGATGGCCGCGCTCGAGGCTGGTCAGAAAGCCGGGGGTGACACGCGCGGCATGCAGTCGGCTGCCATTCTCATCGTGGGCAAGGGCCAGGGCGTGTGGCTGAACAACGATGTCGTGATGCGGCTGCAGGTGGACGACAGCCCGGAACCCATCCAGGAACTGCGGCGGCTGGTGGATTCGTGGAACGACCGCCGCACCAAGGGACAGCAGCGGGCCGTCGGGCAGCGCCCGCCGCAGTAAGTTCGCGGCGGGACGCGCTGGCTCAGGCCAGTTGGATGCCCACCCAGCTGGCCTCGTCCAGGCGCGCCACGGGCCGGAGCGGTGCCAGTGCCGCCACGACGTCGGGCTCTTCGAACTCGTCGAAGCCGCTGACGATGAGCGTGCCGCCTTGCACGACGAGCGCCTTGAGTGCATCGGCGGTGGAGCGCAGCATGCCGCCCGTGAGGTTGGCCAGCACGACGTCGGCCGGCGCGGGCGGCGAAATCCTGAAGTCTCCGATCGCAAAACGAAGCGTGCCGGGAAGCGTATTGAGCGATGCGCTGGCTTCCGCCGATTGAATGGCGTCTGCGTCGACGTCCAGCCCCAGCACGCCCGCCGCGCCGCTCAGGGCCGCGGCCATTGCCAGTACACCGGAACCTGTACCAAGGTCGAGCACGCGGCGCCCGGTTACCGGAAGCTCCGACAGCAGCCGCAGGCACAGCCGCGTGGTCGGGTGGTGTCCCGTGCCAAACCCCATGGACGGCTCGATCACGATGACCTGTCGATCCGTGTCTGGTGAGGAGGGGAGATCCCAGGGTGGTGCCACCACGAAACGTCCGGCTGTGACCGCCGTC
>CAZZGM010000553.1:0-451 GCA_964653955.1 uncultured Bifidobacteriaceae bacterium
CGGCCGCGGTGGCCGCGCCGCAGGCCACGCTCATGGCTACGCTCATCAAGGGGCTGCTGTCCCAGAACCTGCCCTGGGGCCTGGTGCTCGTCGGTGTCTTCATTGCCGTCACGCTGGAACTGTGCGGCGTGCACTCGCTGTCGTTTGCCGTCGGCGCCTACCTGCCCATTGCCACCACGGCGCCCATCTTCATGGGCGGGATGGTGCGGTGGTGGGTGGAACGCCGCACGGGCAACACCGGCGAGTCTGATCTGAGCTCGGGCGTGCTGTTCAGTTCGGGTCTCATTGCCGGCGGCTCGCTGGCCGGCATCCTCTACGCGGTGCTCGTCGGCACCAACGAACGGTTCGGAGTGCTGACGGCATTGCAGTCGGTGGGCAACATCGCGCCGTGGCTGCGTGAGGGCATCGTCGGCCAGACGGCTGGCGCCCTGCTGTTCTTCGCGCTGGCCGT
>CAZZGM010000553.1:461-2139 GCA_964653955.1 uncultured Bifidobacteriaceae bacterium
GCCGTCATCCTGGCGCGCTACGGGCAGCGCAAGATGGACTGACCGCCGCGGTCAGGGGACGATGCGGAACCCCTGAACCACGGACTCTCGTCCCGCCACGATCTCGAGCGCGTAGTCACCTTGTGCCAGCGGCGCGAGCGTGACGTCGGCCACGAGCAACCGTGTCTCCGTGTCGTCGTCCGTACGTTCGCTGATGGACACCTGCAGTGGCAGCGGCTGCCCTTCGCGCGTGAGGACGCGGCCGGTGGCGGTGACGCCGGGTGCAAACGCCGCCAGTTCCGCACGAATCCGCTCGGTGCGCCTGAATCTCGGATCGGCGGTAGCTTGATACGCCAGTCCCGTTGCCGGCCCGCGACGGAGCAACAACATCGACTCGGCCACGCCGTTACCGGCATCACGAACGACCGCGGCGGCCGACGCGCGAATGCTCGTGCCACCACGCGCCGGACGTCCTTCGACACGCACCATGTAGCGCCCGGCAGGCAGATCCGAGTCGTCCGGACTGTCGATGACCACACTGCGCTGGGAGGGCGTCACGTTCACGGTCCACGTATCCGCGGCCACGCCCTTGTCCGTCTCCAGGGTCACCTGCAGTGTGCCGCCCGTCTGCCACGCCGGTTGCTTCAGCGTGACCGGATCGAACTCCGCGATGGCGCGGACGCGCCCGGCCAGTCCGGTCGCCTGCATCCGCAGCGGCGTAACACCGCGTACCGGCATGAGCGTGCCGATGGCCCGCGCCACGGCCGGCGGCACCGTGGGTTTGGCGCCCGGAGGCGGCGGCAACGATGCGCCAGCCGCACGGGCTTCAGCCTCGGTTGGTGCCAGATACCCCGGCCGCGCGCGCACGTCCACATCGTCGCGCTTCACGCGCACGGTAATGCGGCGGAAGCGTCCGTCCAGCTTCGTGCTGGTGGAGTAGTAACTGAGCAGGTAGTACGAGCTGGTGTCTTCCAGCAGGCGCGTGATCGCACCAGCCGTGTCGTTGGTGTTCAGAATCCACGCGCCGTCGGTCTGTTCGGCCAGCACCTTCAGACCGTCATGACGTTGCGTGAGCCCGGACCAGTCCGACTGAGGATTGAACCGCGGCGTGGCCGCCGGATTGCGGTCGAACACGGTCAGGCCACGTGGGTCCAGAGGATAGAACGTCACGTTGGCGCGGTTGGCGCGCTGTGCCATCTCACGGACCGTGAGCTGGTGATCGATATAGGCCAGCATCACACGTTCACGGTCGCAGGCGTCCATATCCGGATTGCCGTCACGTCGCCCCGTGCCAGCAACGAGGCGGCCGTCCGGGCCGACGCCAATGTCGCCGATACCGCCAGGCACCTGCCCGTCCAGGGGGCCTGCCAAGGCGTCGTTTCGCTGGAACTGCTGCCAGCCTTCCGACAACAGCAGGACGAACTTCCGTTCCTCGCGCACGCTGTCGAGATAACTGATGGTGCTGTTGAGGCTGCGAAGGGTGAGCTGCTCACGGCGCCGCTCGATGACTTCCCGTGCGATCGCCTCCGGATAACACTGCTGAATGGCGTTCTCGAAAGAATTGTCCGCGCCAGGATTATCGCGCACACCCCAGTGCCACACATCCTCCAGCGCGCGTTCGATGTCTTCACCACCTCGAACCAGCGTCATGTTCTCCGGCGAGATGTCCGGCGTCATCACGCCAACCAGGTCTCTTGGG
>CAZZGM010000554.1:0-2137 GCA_964653955.1 uncultured Bifidobacteriaceae bacterium
GCCTATGCCACCCACGGCATCACGATGATCCCGTTCTTCATCTTCTACTCGATGTTCGGCTTCCAGCGGATTGGCGACCTCATCTGGGCTGGCGCCGACATGCGGATGAAGGGCTTCGTGATGGGAGGCACCTCGGGCCGCACTACCCTGAACGGCGAAGGGCTGCAGCACGAGGATGGCCAGAGCCACGTGCTGGCGCTGCCCGTGCCGAACTGCCAGTCGTACGACCCGGCCTTTGCCTATGAACTGGCGGTCATCGTCGAAGACGGCATCAAGCGGATGTACGCGGACAGGGAAGACATCTTCTACTACCTGACCGTGATGAACGAGCAGTACGAACACCCGCCCATGCCGAAGGATTCCCGCGAGGGCATCCTGAAGGGCATGTACGTGTGCAAGCCGACGGGGAAGCCCAAGGCCAAACTGCGGGCGCAGTTGTTCGGCAGCGGCACCATCCTGACCGAAGCCATCAAGGCGCAGCAGATTCTCGAAGAGCAGTACAACGTCGGCGCCGACGTGTGGAGTGTGACGAGTTACGTCAATCTCTACCGCGATGGCCACGCGTGCGAGCGGTGGAACCGCCTGCACCCGAATGACAAGCCGAAGGTGCCCTACGTCTCGCAGGCGACCAAGGGCGCTCCCGGCGTGTTCGTGGCGGCGTCGGACTACCTCAAGGTCCTGCCCGATGCCATCGACCAGTGGCTGCCGAGAAAGATGTACAGCCTGGGCACCGATGGGTTCGGCCGCAGCGACACCCGCGCGGCGCTTCGTGACTTCTTCGAAGTCGATGCCCGCTTCATCGTCCTGTCCACGCTCTACGCGCTGATGCAGGAGAAGCAGCTGGAGCCGTCCGTGGTGGCGAAGGCCATCACGGATTTGGGCATCAACCCCGAGAAGCCGAATCCGGCGGTTAGTTAAAGGAGCGCGCCCCTTGGCAGATTTCGTCCTTCCCAATCTGGGTGATGGCGTCGCGCAGGGCGACGTCCTGAAAGTGCTGGTGCAGCCGGGCGACTCCATCAAGCTGGACCAGCCGCTGCTCGAACTGGAAACCGACAAGGCCACCATCGAAGTGCCGTCGACGATGGCCGGCATTGTCAAGGAGATACGGGTCAAGGCCGGCGACAAGGTGAAGCCCGGCCAGTCCGTTGCCGTCATCGATCAGGGCGTGGCCGGCGCGCCGCCGCAGGCCGATCCCCCGGCGGATACCAACGCCGCCGCTGCGCCGGAAGAGGCCAGCGAGCCGGCCGCCGACGAATCGGCCGCGGAGCCGGAAGAAGCGCCGGCTCCCGAGCGTCCGCGCGCCCCCGTGGTGGACATTGCCGCGGCGCGTCATCACGCGGCGCCGGCATCGGCGCCCGTGGCTGCCGCCGCTCACACGTCCGGTCCGGCGGCACCGTCCGTGCGCCGGCTGGCGCGTGAGATTGGCGTGGACATCACGCAGGTCACCGGAAGTGGCGCTGGCGGGCGCATTCAGGTGGACGACGTGAAGGCGTTCGCCAAGCGCGTGATCAGCAGCGCCGGCTCGGGACAGGTGGTGGCGCCCGGGGGCGTGCCGCTCCAGGTGCGGCCGCTGCCCGACTTCTCGAAGTTCGGCGAAACCGAACGGAAGGCGATGAGCGGCATCCGCCGCAAGACCGCCGAACACCTGAGCAGTGCGTGGAACACCATCCCGCACGTCACGCAGTTCGACAAGGCCGACGTCACCCAGCTCGAACGCATGCGCAAGACGTATCGCGCCGAGGTGGAGAAAAAGGGCGGCAACCTGACGGTGACCGTCATGGCCTGCAAGGTGCTGGCAAGCGCCCTCAAGGTGTTCCCGCAGTTCAATGCCTCCGTCGACATGGCCACCGAGTCCATCGTCTACAAGAAGTTCATCAATGTCGGCATTGCCGTGGACACCGACAACGGCCTGCTGGTGCCCGTGGTGCGGGATGCCGACCAGAAGAACCTCACGCAGCTCTCGATCGAAGTGCAGGAGCTGGCCGAGAAGGCGCGCAACCGCAAGCTGACGCTGGACGACATGTCGGGCGGATCGATGTCCATCTCGAACCTGGGAGGCATTGGCGGCACGGCGTTCACGCCCATTGTCAACTGGCCGGAAGTCGCCATCCTGGGGATCTCGCGTGGCGTCTTCGAG
>CAZZGM010000555.1:0-2133 GCA_964653955.1 uncultured Bifidobacteriaceae bacterium
ATTTCTTGCCGCCACCCCTGCCGGCATGCTCGCTGCCCTGTCGCTGAGCTGCACCTCTTCTGGCGCACCATCCGGGACGTCGCCGGCGCCGAACGGTCTGGCCGAATCCCAACCGCAAGCCGTTCCAGAGCATGCGCGTGCCGAACTGGCGCCCGGAGGAGTGCTTCGCGTCGGCCTGAACGTCTCCAACACGCTGCTGGTGTCGGCGTTGACGCCGGAACCGGCCGGTGTGGCACCGGACCTCGGCCGTGAACTGGCGAGGCGTGCCAACGCGCGCGTGACGTTCGTCACCTACGCCAACGCCGGTCTCGTGGCCGATGCGGCCGGCAACGACGGATGGGATGTCGCGTTCATCGGCGCCGACCCGGAGCGGGCCGCCGCCATCAGCTTCACGCCGGCCTATGTCGGCATCGAGTCCACCTATCTCGTGCGCAACGGATCGCCCTTCCGTTCCGTGGCCGATGTCGATCGCGAAGGTGTCCGCATCGTCTCCGCGGAACGCGCGGCCTATACACTCCATCTGCAACGCGCGCTTCGACACGCGACACTGGTCGAGGTGGATGGCATGGCCAACGCCGCGACACGATTCGCGACCTCCCCGGACCTCGACGCACTGGCAGGGTTGCGCGCACACCTCCAGGAACACCTCGAGCAGATACCAGAGGCCCGCCTTCTCGACGGCGCATTCACTATCGTGCAGCAGGCCGCGGGCGTCCCACGTGAACGGACCGCGGCAGCGCAGTACCTCATGACGTTTCTCGAGGAGATCAAAGGTTCAGGCCTCCTCGAGTCCCTCATCGAACGCCACGGTATACAGGGGTTGACGATCGTGTGAGCTGGTGATGTGGTGATCTGGATCTGGTGATCGGCCCCGTCACTCCTCTATCCGCTGCAGCAGTGCCTGAACCTTGTCCTCGCCATCCACTTCCATCACCAGCTCCTTCAGCAGCCCGTCGTGGATGTCGTACACCATGCCGTGCAGCAGCGGCCGCCGTCCGCGCCGCCACGCGTTCTGGACGATGGGGGTGCGGGCGAGATTGTAGACTTGGCGGAGCACGTTCAGTTCCACCACGCGATTGAGGCGCGCTTCGTCGCTGGGCAGGTGCGCCAGCTCACGCTGATGACTGCGGATGGTATCGCGGATGCCCGCGAGCCAGTGGTCGACGAGGCCGTGCTGTTCCTCCTCCATGGCGGCATGCACGCCGCCGCACTGGTAGTGCCCACCAACGATCAGGTGCTTCACGTCGAGCACCTCCACGGCGTATTGCAACACCGACAGCACGTTGAGATCCGCGGCCACCACCTGGTTGGCAATGTTGCGATGGACGAACATCTCGCCCGGCACCACACCCGTCAGTGTCTCGACCGGCACGCGGCTGTCGGAACAACCAATGAAGAGGAAGTGCGGCTCCTGCCGCCCGGCCCTCCGTGAGAAGAAGGCGGGGTCGTCCCTCGTAATCTGCTCGACGAGCTGACGATTGTTGAGGAACAGGCGGCGAAGATTTTCCATGGGCTACTCGGCGGACACGTCTGGAGGCAGCGCGAGACCGACGGTCCGGAAATCGATCTGACGATGGCGCGCGGTGTAGCGGAAGTTGGCGATGAGCTCCAGCACGTCACGATCGATGTGGCGGCACCGGGAACCGTCCAGTTCCAGACGGCTGCCCGGTGCCAGGCCATCGAAGAGCCGGGCCAGCGATGCCTTGTTGAGAAACGACACGTGCTCCTGCAACTGCGCGCGCATCAGCACCGCACCCGGCGGACTGACGAACGTGTAGCAGGGAAAACGAAGCTGATCCCACAGGACGAAGACGAAGCCCACGGCCAGGCCAATGCCGATGCCCACCAGCAGATCGCTCAGCAGGATCGCCACCACCGTCACCAGAAACGGTACGAATCGTGTCGGTCCCTGGTGCCATAGTTCGGTGAACAGCGACGGGCGGGCCAGGCGGAACCCGATGAAGATGAGGATGGCCGCCAGCGACGCCAGCGGAATGCGATTGAGCAGCCACGGAATGGTGGCCACGGTCATCAGCAGCAGCACGCCCTGAAGGATGGTGGCCAGGCGCGTCCGCGCGCCGCCTTCCACGTTGGCGGCGCTTCGTACCACGACGCCCGTCATCGGCAATCCAC
>CAZZGM010000556.1:0-2116 GCA_964653955.1 uncultured Bifidobacteriaceae bacterium
GTTCGCCGAGCGAGGCGGCCGCCGACGCGCCGGCCAGCCCCGTGCCGACGATAATCACGTCGTACTTGCGGCGGTTGGCCGGGTTGACCAGTTTGTTTTCAAACCGGCGGCGGTCCCACTTGGACGCAATCGGGCCGCCGGGGATTCTGGAATCGAGCGTCATAGCGCGCCCCGCGAGAGAAGGAAGGTGTAGATCGGAATGATGAAGAAGCCGCCGGCCAGGGCCGCCGACAGCACGCGGCCGGCCACGAGCAGGCGCGGCGTCCACTGCGGATGGCTGATGCCCAGCGACTGGAGCGCGCTCGTCAGGCCGTGCCACAGGTGGAAGAAGATGACGCCCATGGTCAGCATGTAAAAGACCACGTAGGCGGGTGAGCTGAACACCTCGAGCTGCAGGCGGTAGAGGTCGCGCACACCGTCGGTGGTTTCGTAGTAGCGGCCGAACTTGAACGTGGCCAGGTGCGTCACGACGAACAGCGCCGTAATGCAACCGGTCAGGATCATCGTCGTCGACGCCAGGCTCTTGCGGCTGGCCGGGTTCTTCGTCCTGGCCCAGCGCTTCACCGCGTAGGCTTCCGGGCGCGCGGCCTTGTTGCCGATGAAGCCGGCCACGGCCTTGCCGATGTGCAGGACGAATACGCCCAGCAGACCCAGTTCGATGACGTAAATCAGCGGATTGCTGATCAGCGAGTGCGAATACTGGTTGAACGCGTCCGGTCCGACGAGAAACAGCAGGTTGCCGGCAAGGTGGCCGATGAGAAACACCACGAGGCCGAGTCCGGTGAACGCGATGAGGAGCTTCGAACCGATGGAAGAGGCTGATGCCTGTAGAAGTCGCATGTAAGGAGTGCCCAGCCGGAGATTTTATGACATCCAGGCGCATCGGTGGCGCTCGATCTGCCGCACGTTGGTGAAGATCTGGTCATGGACGGCGCGTGTGCGGACCGCGATCGGGTGCACACCACGGGCCTGACGCGCGAAGAGCCGGCGCCGCCCCGGGGAGGGAGTCCGGGGCGACGCGGCGACGGCAGAGGGTCAGCGGGCGGAGTGCGCCAGGCGGATGTTCGTGCTCGATCCGGCCGCCACGCGGCTGGCGCGTCGCCTGAGGCGCTTGTCCGTATACATCCGCCGGTCGGCGGCTTCGAGCAGCGCTTCGAAGGTGGCGCCATCCTCGCCGCTCATGGCCACGCCTACGCTGATGCCCAGCGTGACCGGTGTGCCATCGGGCGTGATGATTGGCTGGCGCGCGACGGCACGCTGCAGATCGGAAGCGCGCCGCTCGGCTTCGGAACGATCGGGACACGCCAGCGCCACCACGAACTCGTCGCCGCCGTAGCGCGCGCAGAAGTCCGTGGTGCGCACGTGCCGCCGCAGCGCGCTGGCCACGGTCTGCAGCGCCAGATCGCCCACCTGGTGGCCGTGCACGTCGTTGATCACCTTGAATTCGTCGACGTCAATCATGATGAGCGCGCTCGGGACCACGCCGTCGGTGGCCGCGGCCAGACGCTGATCGACGTGGCCGACGAGCGCCCGTGAGTTGGGCAGGTCGGTCAGTGAGTCGGTGAGCGAGGCCGCACGCATGCCTTCGAACTGGATGGAGTTGGCCAGCACCGATGCCGCCTGACCGCCAAGGCGCTCGAGCAGGCGCAGGTGCGCTTCGGTGTATGGCTGATGCTCCACGTGGTAGGCGGTGAGGATGCCAATCAGCTGTTCCCCGACCAGCAGCGGATAGGCCAGTGCCGACTGGAACCGGGCGCCGGCGTCAGGCGCGCTCGCGGCTTCGAAGTCACTCGACGCGCGCGCGTTGATGGTGGCCGTCTTGTGGCGGGCCACCCAGCCCGTCACACCGTCGCCGACGGGCACACGAATGCCCTCGAGACGATCGGCCGACAGCCCCGAGGCATAGCGGCAGAGCAGCTCGTCGCGCCGCGACTCGGGAATGAACAACGCCCAGCACGAGGCCGGCACCAGGCGATTCAGCTTCGAGGTCAGCAGGCCCATCGTGTCGTCGACGCTGAGGCGCGTGCCGAGCGTCTGCGCGATGTCGTACAGCGCGCGCACCTCCTGCGTGGCCTGGGAAATGCTCTGATACACCGTGGCCGCGGCCTCCAGGCCG
>CAZZGM010000557.1:0-2105 GCA_964653955.1 uncultured Bifidobacteriaceae bacterium
CCACCGCGGGCGACAGCGCGGATCGCACCATCAGCGTGTAGTAGGCACCGCCGGCTCTGTCCGTGGCGAGCGGAGTGTAGAACTCCATGCCGTGTCCGGTGGGGTCGTCGAGACCCAGCATGCGAACGTCGCCCACCACGCCGACGACTGTTTGCCAGGGCCAATCGTCGTGTACCCGGAAGCGACGGCCGAGAGGCGACTCCTCGCCCCAGAATGCCCGCGCCAGACGGTCGTTCACCACCATCACGTCCTGCCCATCGTCCGCGGCGAATGAGCGGCCCTGCAGTACGGGGATGCCCATGGTGTCGAAGTAGTCCGGAGACACCGGATTCCAGGGCAGTCTCATGCTCGTCGCATCGACTGGAAGTCCACCTTCACCCTCGGGCTGAATGTCGAAGGCGAAGGACGTTCCGGCCGTCAGCGTTGCCTGCCCAATGCCCGTGTCCTCGACATGGCGTTCGAGATCCTGCATGACTGCAAGCGCGGCGCCCGGCTGGCTGTAACGCGGGGGCATCATCTGGGCCGACACGGACACCAGAGCGGCGGCGTCGTAGCCGGGATCCACGTTGGTCAGCTTGATGAAGCTTTGAAGCAGTAGTGCGGTACCGCCAAGAAGTACCAGCACAGTGCCGATCTGGACGGCGAGCATCGCGCCCTGCCAGCGCTCGTCGCGGGATCCGGCAATGGTCCGAGCCTGTCCCTTCATGGCGTCGAGCATGTCCACGCGCGACGAACGCCACGCGGGCACGAGACCGGTCAGGAGTACAACCACCAAAGCCATCGCACTGGCGAAGGCCACGACCTGCCAGTTGAGTCCGGGTTGCGCGGACAGGTAGCCAATCTGTTGCGGCACGATGGCCGGCACGGCTTGAATCAGCAAGGCGGCCAGTCCAAGACCGGCAACGGTTCCGGTCACGGTGAGCATCATCACTTCGACGACGTCCTGCCGGACGAGGGTGAAGCGGTTCGCACCAAGCGCGCTCTGCACGGCCAGCTCACCGCGGCGGTTCGATGCGCGCACCAGCAGCAGGCTCATCACGTTGACGCACGCCACCAGCAGGACGAGCCCGACCGCGCCAGACAGCATCCAGAGTAGCTGGCTCTGGTAGCGCGAGGCTCTCGCCTGCATCACCTCGTCGAGGACCAGCGATTCGTTGCCGCCCAGCACGCCTGTTTCCTGAAGCGACAGCACGATGGACGCCAGCCGTGCGCGCAGTTCCTCCATCGACACACCAGGCCGGCGTACCGCGATGGTCATGAGGCGGCGCGGATCCTGAATGGTCGACGCGATGTCGAGTGGCTTCCATGCCTCAACGCGCGCTTCCGGAAATCGCATGTGGCTCGGCAGCACGCCGACCACGGTGTGCGGCTGGTCATCGATGGTCACGCGGCGCCTGATTACCGCCGGATCCCTGCCGAACTGCGAGGTCCACAGGCGCTCGCTGATGAGCACCGATGTCGACCCCGGCGCCGCATCATCCTCGTTGAAGAGGCGTCCGATGAGTGGCACCGCGCCGACCATATGCAGCAGACCGGGGGTGACCTCCGGCATGGGAACGATAATCGGCTCGGCACCTCCGGCAATGGTGCCCGCGCCGAACCGGTAACCCTCCACTGTGGCCACGCCGGTCAGGCCGTCCCGGATGGAAGGGAAGGCGGGCCCCATGGTACCCATCCCGGTACTGCCGTTTCTCTGCGCGAGTACCTCCGACGCGCGTTCCGCGCCAGGGAATCGTAGCGGCCGCAGGAGCACGGCATCGACCACCGAGAACATGGCCGTGGTGGCGCCAATGCCGATGGCCAGCGTGAAGATGACCAGCAGCGTGAACCCGGGCGTGCGGCGAATCTGACGGAACGCGTACGCGCAATCGCGATACAGCGCGTCGAGTATTCCCATGCCTCGAGCGTCGCGGCTGTCTTCGCGCCACTTGATGGCAGAACCGAACTCGCGCGCAGCCTGCCGCTCAGCCTCACGTCGATCGAGACCGCCGGCAACGAGCGCATCGATGCGGCATTCGAGATGGAAGCGCCATTCTTCGTCCATCTCCTGCTCGACGCGTCGCCGCCGGCCGAGTGTTACGAGCCACGATGTCAGACGGGCCAGC
>CAZZGM010000558.1:0-209 GCA_964653955.1 uncultured Bifidobacteriaceae bacterium
GTACCGCTTTGCCGCGCTCGGACCCGGCACCGCACTCTACGGAGTCGTGGGACGTCCCGTGGCGCACTCGGTTTCGCCGGCCATGCACAACTCGGCGTTCGCGGCACAGGGCCGCGATGCGGTGTATCTCCCGCTGGCCGCGGCGGACTTCACCGATTTTCTGACCTTTGCGGACGCGCTGCGTCTGGAAGGTGCCAGCGTGACCGCGC
>CAZZGM010000558.1:219-2101 GCA_964653955.1 uncultured Bifidobacteriaceae bacterium
GACCTACGCGGTGGCCTATCACATCGAGGCGGACGACTCGCCGATCGACGACCTCGTGATGGGCGTGCGCTATCAGGACACCGTCGCCCGTGCCGGTGACGACTGGTTTGGGCTCGGCGTGACCGCGCCCTACAAGCTGGACGCATTTCGTGCCTCTCGCGTCGTGGACGAAGCCGGACGGCAGACGGGTGCCGTCAACACCTTGAAACGCACCGTGGACGGCTGGGACAGCCGCAACACCGATGTCGCAGGCTTCCTGGCACCGCTCGAGGGCCGCATGCCGCTCGACGGTGTGCGCGTGACGGTGCTTGGGGCAGGTGGCGCCGCGCGTGGCGTGGCGGCAGGACTCGTGTCGCGCGGGGCCGTGGTCACCATTGCCGCACGCCGGGCCAATGCCGCACGTGCCGTAGCCGAGGCGGCGGGTGCATCGGCCGGCGACTGGCCACCCGCGGCCGGCAGTTGGGACGTGCTGGTGAACAGCACGCCCGTGGGCACCTGGCCCGAGGTCGAAGCCTCGCCGCTCGCCGCCGATCGGCTGAGTGGCCGGCTCGTCTACGACCTGGTCTACAACCCGCCGCGCACGCGTCTGCTCACCGACGCCGCGGCCCGGGGCCTCGACACCATTGGCGGGCTCGACATGCTGGTGGCGCAGGCTCAGGAACAGGCGGTGTGGTGGACGGGCATTCGCCCGGACGCCGCCATCATGCGCGATGCCGCCCGCGCGCGCCTCAACGAGAACAGCCATCCATGAAACAGACGTCGTTCGAAGAGTTCGTCGAGCTGGCCCAGCGCGGCACGTTCGTCCCGGTCTGCCGGGAAATCGTGGCCGATCTGCTGACGCCGGTCTCGGCATTCCTGAAGATTGCCGAACATTCCGACTACGCATTCCTCCTGGAGAGCGTGGAAGGCGGGGAACATGTCGGCCGTTATTCCTTTCTCGGAAAGGATCCGTTCCTCATCCTCCGTGGCCGTGAGGGGCAGACCACCATCGAGCAGGCCGGCACCGTCACGGTGTCGGAGCAGCCGTTCATCGACACGCTGCGCGGTCTGATGAACCGGTTTCAGTCGCCGTTCGTGCAGGGCCTGCCGCGCTTTACCGGCGGCGCCGTGGGATATCTGGGCTACGACACCGCGGCGTGGTTCGAGCCAGCCGTTCGGCCCGAACAGCCCACACCGGCCGACGATGACCTGGCCGGGTTCATGTTGTTCGATACGGTGCTGGCGTTCGATCACGTGCAGCACCGCATCCTGCTCATTGCCAACGCGCGCGTGACGGGCAACGAGGACCTGCGTGCGCTCTATCAGTTTGCCTGCACCAAAATCGACTTCCTCGAGCGCGAACTGGAGCGTGCGCTGTCGCTGCCGCGCCCATCGGAATCGCGCCCGCTGACGTTCACGTCCAACGTGGCGCAGGAGCGGTTCGAGAGCATGGTACGAACCGCCAAGGAGCACATTGCCGCGGGTGACATCTATCAGGTGGTGCTGTCGCAGCGCTTCGAAGCGGAGATCGACGCGGATGCCTTCACCGTGTACCGCGCGCTGCGCCACGTAAATCCGTCGCCCTACATGTTCTTCATCCGGATGGGAGGCCGCTCCATCGTCGGCTCGTCGCCCGAGATGCTGGTGCGGGTCGAAGGACGTCATGCGGTGACCCATCCGATTGCCGGCACGCGACCGCGTGGACAGTCGGATGAAGAGGACCGCCGTCTGGCCGAAGAATTGAAGCGCAGCGAGAAGGAACGCGCCGAGCACGTGATGCTGGTCGACCTGGAACGCAACGACCTCGGCCGCGTCTGCACGCCGGGCAGCGTCGAGGTCGACGAACTGATGACGATCGAGAGCTACGCCCACGTCCATCACATCGTCAGCAATGTGCGCGGCC
>CAZZGM010000559.1:0-2092 GCA_964653955.1 uncultured Bifidobacteriaceae bacterium
GACACGCGCGAGCCGCCCCCGATATTGTAGACGCGCCCGGACACGCCCCGGACGGCGGCGGCATGCGCGTGTCGCTGCGGGACGTGTTCGAGCTGCTGGGGCGCGTGACGAACCGGCCGGTAGCCATCGACCACCAGCCTTCCCAGAAGGGCGACATGCGCGATACCTACGCCGACACCACCGCCGCGCAGCGGGATCTGGGGTTCCAGCCGTCCGTGGGACTGGAAGAGGGATTGCGCGCGATGTATCGCTGGATGGAAGCAGCCCGGGCATGACATACGGCAGGCTTTTCGTCATCGTCTCGTGCCTGACCGCGGCTGCTGCCTGCGGCGGGAAGGCGCCGCTGCTCAACCCCGGCACGGCTGACGCCGATCAGTTCCTGTTCGAGCGTGGCCAGGCCGCTTACGACAACGGACGCTGGAACGACGCGCGCGAGTACTTCCGCAACATCGTCGACAACTACCCGCAGAGTCCGTATCGTCCCGACGCGAAACTCCGGCTCGGCGATACCTATCTGTCACAGCGTGGTACCGAGAACCTGCTGCTGGCCGCCAACGAGTTCCGCGAGTTCCAGACGTTCTACCCCACGCATGCGCGGGCCGACTACGCGCAACTGCAGCTCGCTCGAACGTTTGCCCGGCAGATGCTGGCGCCCGAGCGCGATCAGTCGGCCACGCGCGACGCCATTCGCGAGGTGGAGATTTTCCTGCAGCGTTACCCGAACAGTTCGCTGATGGCGGAGGCGCGGCAACTGGAACGCGAAGCGCGCGATCGCCTCAGTCAGGCGGGGTACCGCGTCGGCTATTTCTACTTCCGGGCACGCTGGTATCCGGGCGCCATCGATCGTTTCCGGGAAGTGTTGTCGACCGACCCCGAGTTCACCGGGCGCGATGCGGTGTACTTCCACCTGGCCGAATCGTTGTACCGGACGGAGAAGAAGGCCGAGGCCCTTCCCTACTACGAACGCCTGCTTCGTGAGTTCGAGCAGAGCGAGTTTCTGGCCGAGGCACACAAACGTGTCTCGGAACTCAAGACCGGGACTCCCCCCGGGAGGTAGATGGTCATGATGCGTCGTATCCCCGCGTTCGCTCTCATGGGCCTGATGGTGCCGTCACTGGTGGCGGCGCAGAACATCGGTCCCCGCACGCTTCTTCCTCTGCACGTGGCGTGTGCCAGTGTGCCGGTGGATGCGATTCCCTCCGCACCGCACCGCATTCACGGCGTGCAGCATCCCGACTCGCGCCAGACGCTCGCGCCTGGCGACGTCGCGGTCATTCGTCTCGGCGAGGGCCAGGCGCCGGACGTCGGGCAGACGTTCATCGCGCACCGCGCCGACGTGGCGCGTGACACCAGCCGCCGCGGCGACGGCGTCACCAGCTACCGCGCGGTGGGCATGGTCACGGTCACGGCCGTCGATCGTCGTTTTGCACTGGCGCGCGTCGATCGTGTGTGTGGTGAGCTGTTGCTTGGCGATGCGCTCCATTCGGGCACACTCGCCGAATTGCCGGCCGTCGAAGCTTCCGGCGAACCGTCGTTCGACGACCGCGCCCGTGTCGCGCCGGGCGCCGACCGTCGCGCCTCCTTTGGTGACGGTGACATCCTGGCCATCGATCGCGGTACCACACACGGTGTCGTACCCGGCCAGCGCTTTGCCATCTATCGCGAACCCGCCAGCCGCGGTGGCTATCGTGAGCCGCTGACCACGCGCAGCGATGAGCTGCCGCTGGTGGAGCTTGGTGAGGTCGTCGTGGTGGAGGTGGCCGATCACGCCGCCAAGGCGGTGGTCGTCAAGACCACGGACGCGATTCTGAGTGGTGACGTGGCCGTGCGCGTCACGCCGGCACAGCGCTGAGACGAAGTTACCGCGCGCGGCGATTGTCGCGCGCGACGTATTCCGTGCGGCGCGCGGTCCGTGCCTGACTGATATCGGTCACGTTGGAAGCGCGCGACAAGGCCACGTGGAACCGGCGGTAATAATCCATGGCCGACACCAGCGCCGTGGCCATGACCACCCAGAGGGCCGCCTGTCCCATCAGCAGGAGTACGGGCATCCGTTCCCAGCCGAGCAGCAGCAGCAGGATGGCCACCACCT
>CAZZGM010000560.1:0-2086 GCA_964653955.1 uncultured Bifidobacteriaceae bacterium
TCGCGCGTCGACGGCCGTTGATGGGGTGGCGGGTGTCGATGCACGCGTCACGTGGACGCTCACGCGGAGCCTTGCCGTCGAAGGAACCGTTGGTTACGCGCGTCCGCATGTCACCACATCCATTGCCGGCGATCCGGAACTGCTGGCTGATACCACCATCGACCAGAGCCGCCTGGCTCAGTACACGGTGGACCTCGGCGCGACGTGGCAGGTGCCGGTGGCGCTGGCCGGCGGAAAGCTCCGGCCGTTCGTGGCCGGAGGCGGCGGCTACCTGCGGCAGTTGTATGACGAGCGCACGCTGGTGGAAACGGGGAGCCGCTACTACGCCGGCGGGGGCGTGCGCTACTTCCTGAGGGGCGGTGATGGCACCCGGCGGGCCATGGGGCTGCACGGCGACGTGCGGATGGTGTGGCGGAAGGATGGTGTGGAGTTCGAGGGCCGCACGCGGAGGATGCCGGCCGTGGCGCTGCTGCTGTTTACCGAACTCTGAGATATGATCCGCTGGATCACCATGCCCAGCGTCGACTCTTTCAAGACACGTACCGCCCTGACCGTGGGCGGAGAGACCATTCACTACTACAGCCTGGCTGCTCTGGCGGCCGGCGGATTTCCCGCGGTCGAGCGCCTGCCGTTCTCGCTGAAAATCCTGCTCGAGAACCTGCTGCGCCGCGAGGACAACGCCTTCGTGAAGGCGGACGACATTCGCGCGCTGGCCACGTGGGACCCGCAGACGATTGGCGAGAAGGAAATGTCCTTCATGCCGGCGCGGGTACTCCTCCAGGACTTCACGGGTGTGCCCTGCGTGGTCGACCTGGCAGCCATGCGCGACGGGATTGTTGCGCTGGGCGGCGACCCCGACAAGGTCAATCCGCTGCAGCCGGTGGAGTTGGTCATCGACCACTCGGTGCAGGTGGACCACTTCGGTTCGGCGATGGCGATGGAGCTCAACGCCGACCTCGAATACCACCGCAACCGTGAGCGCTACGTGTTCCTGCGCTGGGGACAGACGGCGTTCCGCAACTTCCGCGTGGTGCCGCCCGAAACCGGCATCGTCCATCAGGTGAACATCGAGTACCTGGCGCGCGTCGTGTGCCGCGAGGAACAGGATGGCGCGATCGTGGCCTATCCCGATACGGTGTTCGGTACCGACTCGCATACCACCATGGTCAACGGTCTTGGCGTCGTCGGCTGGGGTGTGGGTGGTATCGAAGCCGAGGCGGCCATGCTGGGCCAGCCGAGCTCGATGCTCATTCCGCCGGTGCTGGGCGTGCGTCTGTCGGGACGGCTGCGCGAAGGCGTGACCGCCACCGACCTCGTGCTGACCATTACCGAAGCCCTGCGCAAGAAGGGCGTGGTCGGCAAGTTCGTGGAGTTCTTCGGGCCGGGCCTGGCGCACCTGACGATTTCCGATCGTGTGGTGCTGGGGAACATGTGTCCTGAGTACGGCGCCACCGTCGCCATTTTCCCGATTGACGGGATGACGCTGGACTACCTGCGGCTCACGGGCCGTGACGACAAGCAGGTGGCACTGGTGGAGGCCTACGCGAAGGCGCAGGGGCTCTATCGCGAGGACGATGCGCCGGAGGCGGTGTATACGGACACGCTGGACGTGGATCTGACGGCCGTGGTGCCGAGCCTGGCAGGCCCGCGCCGTCCGCAGGACCGCGTGGCGCTGTCCAGCGCCAAGACGTCATTTGCGGCATCGCTCGACGAACTGAAGAAGGGCGTGAAGGTGCAGGCTGCCGGTGGTGGCGGCGCGGCCGTTGCCACGGAAACGCAGCTCGAGCACGGCTCGGTGGTGATTGCCGCCATTACGAGCTGCACCAACACGTCGAATCCCAGCGTGATGATTGGCGCCGGCCTGGTGGCGAAGAAGGCCGTCGAGCTGGGCCTCACGCGCAAGCCGTGGGTGAAGACGTCGCTGGCGCCGGGGTCGAAGGTGGTCACCGACTACCTCCAGCGCGCGGGCCTGCAGACCTATCTCGACGAACTGGGCTTCAACCTCGTCGGTTATGGCTGCACCACGTGCATTGGCAACAGCGGTCCGCTGCCCGACGAGGTGGCCGGCGAAATCCGCGAACGCGGG
>CAZZGM010000561.1:0-2072 GCA_964653955.1 uncultured Bifidobacteriaceae bacterium
GTAGGCACTTTCCGACAGGAGCCCGTCGCCCGGGTGAATGGCCTCGGCGCCGGTGATTTCCGCGGCGCTGATGATGGCCGGCACGCTCAGATAGCTGTCGGCGCTGCGGGCGGGACCAATGCAGATGTCCTCGTCCGCGAAACGGACGTGCAGCGAATTTTCGTCCGCTTCCGAATAGACCGCCACGGTCTTGATGCCGAGTTCACGGCACGCGAAGATGACGCGCAGGGCGATCTCTCCGCGATTGGCGACCAGGATTTTCTTGAACATGGTGATGATTCAGGATTTCAGGCGGATGGCAAACAGCCGCTCGCCGTATTGCACGGCCTGGCCATTCTGCACGTAGATGCTGACGATTTCGCCCTCGTGTTCCGAGTCGATTTCGTTCATCAGCTTCATGGCCTCGATGATGCACAGCACCTGGCCCTTGCGCACGCTGTCGCCGACATCCACGAACGCCTTGGCGCCCGGCTCGGACGCGCGGTAGAAGGTGCCCACGATCGGCGAGGTGACGATGGCCAGGTCGGCGCCTGTGTCTTCGTCCGGCGCGGGCGCGGAGGGTGCGGCCGGCGCGGGCGCCGGGGCCAGCGCTGCCACGGCCACGGGAGCCGGCAGGGCCGCGGCGGCCGTGGCCACCTGCACGGCGCCACTTCTGACCCGCAGCTTGAAGTCCGCTGTTTCCAGCTCGAACTCGCTCAGGTCGCGCTCGCGAATGAAGTCGATGAGCTGCTTGATCTCGTCCAGGTTCATCAGGTTGCTCGCACGGCGGCCACCGGTTCGGTCAGCCATTCGGGCCCGCTGCCGGTGGCCAGCACGTCATCTTCGATTCGAATGCCGCCCCAGCCGGGAATATACACACCCGGCTCGAGCGTAAATACCATACCCGCCCGCAGTGGCCCTTCGGCCAACCCGGCGCGCCGCCGCGACAATCGCGGCCGCTCGTGTACCTCCAACCCCAGACCGTGCCCGAGCGAGTGCGTGAACCACTCCGCGAGTCCGTCGGCCTCCAGCGATTGCCGGGCCACCTCGTCGACCGCTTCCGCGTCCACGCCAACACGCGCCGCCTCAAACGCCTGGCGTTCAGCGCGGGCGACGGCGTCCCAGCAGGCCTGCTGCCGCGCCGTGGCGGGACCAATAGTCACCGTTCGCGTCATGTCTACCGCGTAACCATGGAACATCCCGCCGAAATCGATGACCACCAGATCACCCGTCTCCAGCGTTCGCTCACCGGCGTGATGGTGCGGCCGCGCGGCGTTCGGCCCGGAGGCGACGATGGTATCAAAGGCCGGCCCGTCAAAGCCCTTCCGGCGCAGCTCCCCTTCGATAATGCCGGCTAACCCACGTTCGGTAACACCGGCTAAGGCTTTCGGGATTATACACTTAGCGACGTCCGTCAACCGCCGCCCGGCTTCGCGCAGGGTGGCCACCTCCCAGGCGTCCTTGACCACGCGCAGGTCTTCGACCAGGCCGTCCACGGCGGTCAGCGCCGTGCCTGGTGCCGTGGTTTCGAATCGCCGGCCGAGGTCCTGATGCTGGCGCACGGTCAGTGCCGAAGGCTCGAAGCCCAGCCGTGTGGGCGCCAGGATGCCCACGCGTTCGGCCAGGAGCTCATCCGTGCTGAGCCCGCCAGGCATGGCCACGAGCGACGTCACGTGCGGCACGTCACGCTCGAGCTGCCGCAGTTGCTCGGCGTATCGTGCGTCGCTGAGAAGACAAATGGTGTCGGCCGTGGCCAGGGCGCAGCCGGCACTGCCGAAAAAGCCGGTGAGATAGGCGATGTTGGGGCGAGCCGTCACGAGCAGCGCGTCGAGCTGCCGGGCGGCCAGCTCCGCTGCCAACGCACGATGCCGCTGAAGGATGAGGTCGGGCGGCGCGGGCATTACGCCGAGGTTCGCAGGGCTTCGAGCCAGCGTTCGAGTTCGCCCAGTGCCTGCGCTTCATTGGTCTGCGCCGCAGTGGGTGACGGGATGACGTTCACCCCCGCATTCTCCTTCTTCTCCGCTGTTTCCTGTGCGCCGTCGATTTCGCCGCCCTCGTCGTTCCGGGCAACGATGGCCAGCGGGCGCACACGC
>CAZZGM010000562.1:0-2071 GCA_964653955.1 uncultured Bifidobacteriaceae bacterium
CACACGAACCGATACGTGGACCTATCTCGATTCGGACGAGACCCTGCAGCGGCGTGAGCTGATCTGGGGCTACGTGCGTGATGCGCCCGCCGCTCCGTTCTGGGGCCACCAGGAAATTGTCACGCGCATCACGGTGCTGCTCTACCAGCACGTCCGGTCTGCCGGCCTGGGACGTGTGTGCACGTCGCCGGTGGACGTCGTACTGGACGCCGGCCGCAGCCTGGTGCTTCAGCCAGACGTTGTCTATGTGTCCACGGCGCGAGCCGACATCGTGCGCAACCAGGTGTGGGGCGCTCCCGATCTGGTCGTCGAGGTGGAATCGCAGGGAAGCCGCCGCGACCGGGTGTGGAAGCGGCGCTGGTATCTGGACGCCGGCGTGCGGGAATACTGGATTGTCGATCCGCTCGGCCCGACGGTCACCGTCTGGACGCGTTCTCCGGCCGGCCGGGCCACGCGCCGCCGCCATGGCCCGGGAGCGCGGCTCCAGTCCGCCGTGCTGCCCACGTTCACGCCGCTGGTGCAGGACCTGCTCGACGTCGACGCTGCCTGATCCGGCGTAGTCGCCATCCTCACGCCCGGGCGTCAGGGTTAATCTCGCGGGAGCCGTGCACGCCGCGGAGCGCGCGGTGGCCGAGGTCAAGCGCCGAATCGGGGCGGCGCCGGCGGGCGTTCCACAAGGAAGGACATGACCAACGCAACCTATCGGGCAATGGCGGTGACAACGCCGGGCACGCTGACGCTGGTCGAGCGTCAGACGCCTGTGCCTGGCGAGGGCGAGGTGCTGATCGCCGTCGACGCCTGCGGTGTGTGCGGCGCGGACATCGGTGACATCGAGCGCGGCGATCCCGCTGTGCAGCCGCCACGCGTACCGGGCCACGAAGTGATCGGACGCATCACCGCGGCTGGCACCGGCGTCTCGTCCAACTGGACGATCGGACAGCGCGTAGGCGTCGGCCGGCTGGGCGGTCACTGCACCGAGTGCGACCAATGCCGCCGCGGCCGATTTCAGCTGTGCCGGCAGCAACCCGTTGTCGGCGCCACGTGCGATGGCGGCTATGCAGAAATGATGCTGGCCCGGCGTGAGGCCGGTCATCGAAACCATGCCGCTCGAACGCGCCAACGAGGCGTATCAGCGGTTGAAATCGGGCCGCGCCACGTTTCGCATCGTCTTGACGACAGGCCAACGCTGAGGACACATCATGGAACGATCCGCTCACTGGAACGGTGTCTATACGACGAAGACCGAACGGGAAGTCAGCTGGTTCGAGCCGCTGCCGGCAGTCTCGCTCGAGATGCTGGAGTCGGTCGGCATCACGGCCGACACATGCGTACTCGACGTCGGCGGCGGCGACTCGCATCTCGTCGATGTCCTCGCGTCGCGGGGCCTCGATTGCCTGGCGGTGCTCGACGTCTCCGGCGCCGCGCTCGATCGCGCGAAGACGCGCCTCGGAAACGCCGCGAAAACGCCCATCTGGATCGAAGCGGACGTGACGAGGGACTGGACTCTCGATCCGATGGACGTCTGGCACGACCGCGCCGCCTTCCACTTCCTCACGGCCCCCGAGGATCGGGCGAGCTACAAGCGGCACCTGCTCGACACGCTGAAACCTGGCGGCAGTGCCATCATCGCGACGTTCTCACTGGATGGACCTGACACGTGCAGTGGCCTGCCGGTGCAGCGGTACTCGCCGGAACATCTTGCCGACGAACTCGGTCCCGCCTTCGAACTGCGCGAAGCGCGCGCACACGTCCACACGACGCCGTGGGGCAGCACGCAGCCGTTTCAGTACTCCCGGTTTTTCAAGACACACTGAAGCAGCCGCCACTCCCGCGAAGCGCTGACGGCGACATCGCGGGATCACCTTACGCCTTCGCTCGCGTGACACGACCACGAGCTCCGGCGAGGCACGCTCCGGCGCGGCGAGCCGCTACCGCAACCGGCCAGGAACCACCACCGTGCCGATATATACCCTGACGAGTACAATGCGGCGCCATGCGGCGCCGCCTGCCTCCCGTCGCGCTGATGCTCCCCATGGCGGCGCTGGCCGGCCGCCTCCTTGGCCAGCCGGCT
>CAZZGM010000563.1:0-645 GCA_964653955.1 uncultured Bifidobacteriaceae bacterium
CCAGCACCAGTGCCCGCCGGCCGCGACGGCGCGCGCGGTCGGCCAGGCGGATGTACAACTCCGTCTTGCCACTCCCCGTCACGCCGTGCAGCAGCGCGGCACGGAACTCGCCGGCATCGACGAGGGGCGCCAGACTGTCGAACGCCATTTGCTGCTCGCCCGTCAGCGCGCGCGTCGCCGGCCCATCCGGCACCTCTGGCGCGTGCCGCTCGTCCACGAACGGGTCGCGTTCCACGCGCCGCTGGCTGACCGCCACCAGGCCCAGGCTCCTCAGCCGCGTGATCGCCGACGCCGGAATGCCGCGCTCGGCCATCTGCGCCAGCGACCATCCGTCCGGGTGCCCGGCCAGCAGTTCGATGGCCTCGCGTTGTCGCGCGCCAAGGCGTGGCAGATCGGCGCCAGCGGTTCCGAGGCAGCGTGGCGTGGCCAGCAGACGATCGCGCACGTCGAGGCCCTGCGCGGTAATGGTGATCCAGCGGGCGGTTTTGAATGCGTCCACGCGCGCGGTCAGACCATGCGGTGGCAGCGCGGCCGACAACGCGGCGCCAGGCCCGGCCAGGTAGTAGTCCGCCACCCAGGCGCACAACGCCAGCACGGCCGGCGGCACGAACGCCGTCTCGTCCAGCACCTCCAGGACGTCACGAA
>CAZZGM010000563.1:655-2070 GCA_964653955.1 uncultured Bifidobacteriaceae bacterium
ATGTCGAACGCGGCGTCCGCCGTGGCGGCGCGCTCCACCACCACGCCGGTCAGACGGCGCGTGCCGAGCGGCACGACCACGCGTGCACCAATCGCAGGATGAGGGAGCGTCGCCGGAACCCGATAGGTGAGCAGGCCCAGCGCGGGCACCGGCACCGCGACGGACACGAGCCTGTCGTTCACGGCCGTCAGGGACGCGCGTCGGCCTGCAGCAGCCCGCGCACCTTCTTCATGTCTTCCCACACCTCGCGCTTGGCCGGCGGGTTGCGTAGCAGATAGGCCGGGTGGAACGTGGGAATGAGCGTGGTGCCGCGATAGCTGAACTCGCGCCCGCGCAGGCGCGTGATGGGTTCGGTAGTGCGCAGCAGGCACTGCGCCGCAAACTTGCCGAGCGCGACAATCACCAGCGGCTGCACGGTGGCAATCTGCTGGAACAGGAACGGCTCGCACGTTGCCACCTCGTCGGGCTCCGGATTGCGATTGCCCGGCGGACGGCACTTGATAACGTTGGCGATGTACACCTGCTCGCGCGTGAGATTGATGGCTTCGATGATCTTCGTCAGCAACTGGCCGGCCCGCCCGACGAATGGCTCACCCTTACGGTCTTCGTCTTCACCGGGTGCCTCGCCCACGAACATCAGCCGCGCCTTGGGGTTGCCCACGCCAAACACGACCTGCCGGCGTCCCAGCCGGCACAGTTTGCAGCGCGTGCAGTCGGGACCAACCTCTTCCTTCAGCGCCGCCAGGGCTTCGGCCGGCGACAACATCGCGGCGGGCTCGTCCTGTCCCGAGACGTTCAGCACATCCTCCCCCGCGACGTCTCCGTCATCGTGCTCCGTGGAAATCAACGCGGCGCCTTCAGGCTCCAGACGTGTTCGCCACGCGGGATCCCTGCTGACGCCGCTGACGCCGAGTTCCCGGAAATAGCGCAGGTGTTCCTCGACGTCGCTCATGCCGCGCCTCCCGTGTCCGCACCTGCGTCTGCACCGCGGCGCGTGCGATCGGCCAGCAGCATCACGACGCGGTCGAGAATGCGCGCGGCCACATCCGCTTTCGACTGCAGCGGCACCTCGTCGGCACCGCCAGCCGTCACCAGCGTCACGGCATTGGTATCCACCTCGAAACCGGCGTCGCTGCGCGACACGTCGTTAGCGACGATCATGTCGACCTTCTTCCGCTGCAGCTTGCCGCGGGCATTGGCAATGACGTCATGCGTCTCGGCGGCAAATCCCACCAGCAGCGGCCGCCCGTCGGCGCGCGATGGCAGCGCGCCGAGATCGGCAAGGATGTCCTTCGTCCGCGACAGCGTCAGCACCAGCGGGCCGTCCTGCTTGGCCACCTTCCTCGGTTCCGGCTGCAGCGTGTAGTCGGCCACAGCCGCAGCCATCACCACCACGTCGTGCGCCTCGGCGCGGC
>CAZZGM010000564.1:0-1058 GCA_964653955.1 uncultured Bifidobacteriaceae bacterium
GTCATCGCGCCGCTTGCACGTACTATGGTAACCAGACGTGGAACGTGTAGTCGCCGCGCACGTAACGCGCGCCGACGGCGTCGTAGACGCGGACCGTGGCAATGTTGTGGTTCTGCGTCTGCGTCTCGGTGACGCCACCCGCTTCGTAGTTTTCGAACGCCAGCCGCCGGATGAGTCCTGCGTAAGCCCCCGGCTTGTCGCGCCGGCACGCGCCAAGGCTGCCGGCCCACACGGTAACCCCGCCGGCGCTCGATGCCGGCTCCACCCGTCGCGTGCTCGCCCACCCGTGCACACGCCCCTGCCCATCGTCCGCCACCACGATGCGATCGGCCATCACGCCCGCGCAGCACTGGCGTGCCCATTCGAGATAAAACGCGTCCGCGCGATCCGCCGCCAGATGAGGATCGAGTTGAAACCGTCCACGGAAGCCACGGTAGGCGTCTTCCGTGATGGCCAGCACCTGATCGAGGTCGGCGGCGTCGAACGGCCGCACGCGTCCAACCTCGCGCACGTCGGGTGGCGGCTCGCGGTGAGGGTGTGTGTAATAGGTCACCAGCGCGTCCATCAGGCGGAATCCCACGGCCTCAAGTGCGGCAACGCCGGCCATGTCGGCCACGTCCACGCGAGCGGCGACATGCTGGATGCCGGCCGCACGGCACATCTCCAGGAGCGCGCCAAGCGCATCACGCAAGGCCGGCGTTGATTCGGACGATGAGCGCAGCAGCACATCGATGCGTGCCATCGGTATGCCGAAAAACGCGGTATCCCACGGCAGCGGACGTGCCAGTCCGACAACGGCGTCGACGCCGGTGCCCGCTACGATCTGCATGCTGCCAGCCGCCTGACGGCTGCGATCGATGTCGGCGCGCAGCATGGCGTGCTGACGCCGGCGCGACCAGACACGGTAGTCGCGATAGGGTTTGAAGGGATACGCCGCCACGAGCGCGTCCACCAGCGTCTCGTCGTCCGGCGTCAGAGGGCGAACCGTCACCGCCCGAGGATCATATCGCCGTTTGGTAGAATCGGCCGCGCATGCCCACCGGGATCGGATTCACGCG
>CAZZGM010000564.1:1068-2067 GCA_964653955.1 uncultured Bifidobacteriaceae bacterium
CATGCTGGGCGAACTCGCCGCGGAGTTGCTCCCCGTGCTCTCCGCCATCACCACGGACTTCCAGGTGCTGATGGTGGACGACGGGAGTACGGATGGAAGCTGGGCGGAAGTGCAGCGGCTGGCGGCACAGGATGAGCGCATTCGCGGCATCCGGCTGATTCGCAACTTCGGCGAGCACGTGGCCATCACGGCCGGGCTCGATGAGGTGGACGCCGATCACGTGGTGATCATGGCGTGCGATCTCCAGGACGACCCGGCCGCTATCCCGTTGCTGCTGACCGCGGCGCGCGGCGGCGCGGACCTCGTGCTGGTGCGCCGGATGCGGCGGCGCGACGCGTTTTTCAAGCGTCTGCTGGCGCGCCTGTTCTACGCCGTCATCTCGTTGCTGTTCCACGTGAAGTACGACTATCGCGTCGGCAACTACCGGCTGCTGACGCGCCGCGCGGTCGAATATTTCCGGCAGCACCGCGAGCGGATGCGCAACGTCAACGCCATCATGGCGCTGCTGAAGCTCGAGACGGCCTACGTGGACGTGGCCCATCGCGCACGGCGTCATGGCCGCAGCACCTACACGCTGGGACGCTCGGCGCGCATGGCGGCGTCGGTAATTGTCGGTTACTCGGACATCCCGCTGCTGGTGTCGGGGGCGTTCGGCGGGCTGCTGCTGCTGGCTTCGCTCGTGTGGGGCGCGTTCATGGGGGTTCGTTCGCTGAGCGGGCTGCCGCCGTCCGGTGCCGCCGTGGTCGTATGCGCGGTGGCCGGCATCGGCGGTCTCATCCTCGTGAACATGGGTATTGTCGGCGCCTACCTGGGCCGCGCCGCGCGCGAGGCCAAAGAGCGCCCCATGTATTTCGTGAGCGAGACGACCGGACTCAGGTCCTGACGTTCAGGCGCTGAAACAAGTAATCCGTATGAGGCGGGCTGGCCAGCACGTTGTCGTGGCCGCCCGCCGCCCGGAGCGTTCCGCCGGTCAACCAGTGCGTCGGCATGATCAAGCAT
>CAZZGM010000565.1:0-2067 GCA_964653955.1 uncultured Bifidobacteriaceae bacterium
GACTATCTGCGGAAGCACCCCGAGCTGCTGGAGGCACGCGCGTGACGGTTGCCGTGCTTGGCCTCTGGCATCTTGGCCCGGTCACTGCGGCCTGTCTGGCCGCCGCCGGACACCTCGTCACCGCGTGGGACCCGGATGCAGCCGTTGTCGAGGGCCTGACGGACGGGCGGGTCCCCGTGGACGAGCCCGGGCTTGCCGAGCAGCTGGCCTCCGCACACGCCGCCGGCCGCCTCATGTTCGTGGAGCGCCTGGACGAGGCCGTGGCTGGCGCGGACGTCGTGTGGATCACGTTCGACACGCCGGTGGATGAAGACGATCGCCCGGACGTGGAGTTCGTGGTGCGTCACGTCACGCTGGCACTGCCGCATGTCGCCGACGAAGCCATCGTGGTGGTGTCGTCGCAGTTGCCGGTTGGGACCGTGGCCCATCTGGAGCAGGCCTGGCAGGATGCCGCTACGGGCCGGCGCGCGGTGTTTGCGTGCGTGCCCGAGAACCTGCGGCTGGGCACCGCCATCCGTTCGTTCACGGCGCCGGACCGTGTGGTCGTGGGCGTGCGCCGCGATGAGGATCGAGCGCGGATGGCGGCGCTGCTGGCACCCGTGACGCAGGCGCCCATCGAGTGGATGGGGGTGGAATCCGCGGAGATGACCAAACACGCCATCAACGCGTTTCTCGCAACCTCCGTGTCGTTCATCAACGAGATTGCCGCGGTGTGCGAGCAGATGGGCGCAGACGCGCGTGAAGTGGAACGCGGTCTGAGGAGCGAAGCGCGCATCGGGCCGCGCGCCTATCTCGGACCGGGGGCAGCGTTTGCCGGCGGCACGCTGGCGCGTGATGTGGCCACGCTGCGCGCGCTCGGCCGGCAGGTAGGCCGGGCCACGCCGCTGATGGATGGTGTGGCGGCGTCCAATCGCGAACACGAGGGCTGGGCGCGGCGTTGCCTGGCCGAACATCTGGGCGCACTGACGGGGCGTACGGTGGCCGTGTGGGGGCTCACCTACAAACCTGGCACCAGCACGTTGCGCCGTTCGCCGGCCGTGGACTTGTGCCGGTGGCTGCTGGCCGAAGGCGCGCGCGTCCGCGCGCACGATCCTGCGGCGGAACCGCTGCCTGCGGAGCTTGCGGCGGTGACGCGTGTGACGTCGGCCGTTGATACCGCCACCGGAGCCGATGCACTGGTGGTGGCCACGACATGGCCGGAGTATCGCAGCGTGTCGCCAGATGACGTGGCTGGCGCGCTCGGCGGGCATCTGATCGTGGACGCCAACGCATTCCTGGCGCGCACGCTGGGGGCCGACTCACGTTTCAGGTTCGTGTCGGTGGGTGTGTCGGGCGCCGGCACCGTGCCTCGTCCCGGTACGCCGGCAGGACCGGAGGTGTGATGACGGCACCTGCATTGCCGCTGACATCACGGTGCGCGATCGTCACCGGCGCCAGCCAGGGACTGGGCCGCGCGATTGCACGTGCATATGTGGAAGCCGGCGCCAGCGTGATGCTGTGCGCGCGCGATGCCGCCATGCTCGAGGATGCGCGCGCGTCGGTAGCGGCGCTGGCCGGCCCGTCGCAACGCGTGGCAGCGCGCCGCGCGGATGTGTCGAAGGCGGACGATGTCGATGCACTCGTGGGCGAGGCGCTGGACGTGCTGGGTGGCCTGCACGTGCTGGTGAACAACGCCGGCGTGTACGGCCCGATGGGAGCCGTCGACGAGGTCGACTGGACCGAGTGGCAGCGCGCGATGGATATCAACATCAACGGCTCGGTGCTGCCGATGCGGGCGGTGTTGCCGCATTTCAAGGCCCAGCGTTACGGCAAGATCGTGCAGTTGTCCGGCGGTGGCGCCACCAGCCCGCTGCCGCGTATTACCGCCTACGCCGCGTCCAAGGCCGCCATCGTCCGCCTGGCCGAAAGCGTGGCGCTGGATGTGAAGCCGTACGGGATTGACGTCAACAGCCTCGCGCCGGGCGCGCTCGATACGCGCATGATGGAGCAGTTGCTGGCGGCCGGTGCCGAGGCGGTTGGCGAGGCCTTCTACGACCGTCCGCCAGCCCACTCATCCGTTCGTAGAAG
>CAZZGM010000566.1:0-1048 GCA_964653955.1 uncultured Bifidobacteriaceae bacterium
ACGCGCAGAAGGGCATGTTCAACATCTTCCTGGGAGTGTTCTTCTCGACACTGGCGTTTGCGTTCGTGGAGCCGTTCTTCTTCATCGGCTACCTGATCTCGATTGCGCTGTTCGGTCTGTTCCAGGCCATCTTCATGGCCAACGCCGGCGGCGCATGGGACAACGCCAAGAAGATTGTCGAAACCGAACTGAAGATGAAGGGCACCGACCTGCATGACGCGTCGGTCGTTGGTGACACGGTGGGCGATCCGTTCAAGGACACCTCATCGGTGGCGATGAATCCGGTGATCAAGTTCACGACGCTGTTCGGTCTGCTGGCCGTTGAACTGGGCGTGTACATTGCGGCGCGTTCGGGGAGCGGCGTCACCGCCGGGCTGGCGGCGGTGTGTTTCATCACGAGCATGGTGTTCGTCTATCGTTCGTTCTACGGAATGCGGATCGAGAGCTGAGCGAGCGGTGTAAGCTGTCGCGTCGGGACGGGTGGCCGCGCTGGCCGGCCGTCCCGGCCAGTCGCAGGTGTCATCGTTTCAATGCGGGTGGCGCATGCGGCGTACGTCAGAGTGCCGGTACGGGTGTCATCGTTTGTAACATTTGGAAAATCGATGATTTCTGGCCCATCGCACCGTTGACGTAGCATCGGGCGACCGCTAGAATCGGCGGGCGTTTGAACGTCGGGCCCGGGGGGCATGCGTGCCGGGGCCGGAATCGAGGGGAAGCGCCGCTCCCTCGGGAGCACTTTCCCGAAACCGGTGTCTAACCCGGTAACTGGGCGAAAAAGACCTGTCACCTGTTTCGTTGACGCTCTTTTTTCGTGCTGGCTATAATCGGCAGCCCGGCGGCTGCCGTGGGGACTTCTAGGAGGATACGTGCCACGCGACATGTTCGGCGATGTCGTCGACCCTTCCATCAAGATGGGCAACAAGATGTGGTACACGGTGCCACTGACGATGTTGCTTCAGGCCACGATCGTGGCGGCAATCATCATCGTCCCGCTCATGGCTGTGGGCGCACTGCCGACCACGCCATCGATGATGGCGTTCGTGGCGGC
>CAZZGM010000566.1:1058-2064 GCA_964653955.1 uncultured Bifidobacteriaceae bacterium
GCCGTCATTGCCAGCGCATACGTCAAGCCAGGCATGCGAAGCCTGGGTATACCCGGCGCATCCGCACAGGTTTCCGATCCACCGCCGCCACCACCGCCACCGCCGCCACCACCACCGCCGCCGGCGCCCGATACACCGCCGCCGCCGCAGGTGGACGTCAACCCCAATGCTGCGCCTGTCGAAGCGCCGTCCGAAATCAAGCCTGAGACGGGCCTCGAAGCTGGCTTCGAAAGCAGTGTGGGCGGCATCGACGGTGGTATTGCCGGTGGTGTGGTCGGTGGTATCACCGGCGGCATCCCCGAGCCCCCGCCGCCCCCACCGCCACCGCCGGCCGCGCCGGTCCGCGTGGGTGGCAACATCAAGACCCCGGAGAAGGTCAAGCACGTCAACCCGGTGTACCCGCCGATTGCGCAGTCGGCTCGCGTCCAGGGTGTCGTCATCATCGAGGCCACCATCGGTCCCGACGGTGCGGTGAAGGACGCCAGGGTGCTGCGCTCGATTCCCCTGCTCGATCAGTCGGCGCTCGACGCCGTTCGTCAGTGGCAGTTCACGCCCACGCTTCTCAATGGCGTGCCGGTGCCGGTCATCATGACCGTGACCGTCCAGTTCACGCTGCAGTAAGGAGCCTGGAAAATGTTTTCAACTGGTAACACGGTCTCTTTCGGGAGGATTGCGATGGAAGGTCGGAAGATGGGTCGGATCGGGCAGGTCGCGTTTGCCGGACTCGCTATGGCGATGATCAGCACGCCGGCATTCGCGCAGGAGGGCGGTCTCGACCTCGTCGAGATGTTCGAACAGATGGGTGCGGTGGCCATGGCCATTGCCGCCGTGCTGTTCATCATGTCGTTCTGGTCGGTGGGTGTCGCCATCGAGCGCATCTACACGTTCAACCAGGCCAAGAAGCAGTCCAAGCTGTATGCGCCGCAGGTGGCCAAGCACCTCAAGGAGGGCCGCCTGAAGGAGGCCATTGCCCTGTCGTCGGCCAAGGAGTACCGCTACAGCCACC
>CAZZGM010000567.1:0-2063 GCA_964653955.1 uncultured Bifidobacteriaceae bacterium
CGCGTCCAGGTGCTGAAGTTGACGGTCCACGAGATCACACAGGTCGTCGACGTGCAGTACGTCGCGCACCTGCAGGCCGCGACCACCGAATCCCGTGTAGGCCAGGCGCTCGCTCCACAGATGCCGGGCGGCCCACAGACTGACGAACCCCTGATCCACCTTGCCCATCTGCCACGGGCCGGCAATCACCCCGCACCGGTCGATGATGGCGGGCAGGCCATACATATGGCGATATTCCTCCACGAGCAATTCAGCCGACAGTTTCGTGGCGCCGTACAGCGAGCGGTATCCGGCCAGCGGGAACGTTTCGGTAATGCCGTGTGCCGACCAGCCGGTGCCAGCCGCCTCTGCCGGAAGCGAGAGCCGGGTGCCGGACTCGGTAAGCGGCAGCGCGCGCAGCGGCTCGATCGGGTAGACGCGGCTCGTGGACAGAAACAGCAGGCCCGCGCCACAGCGGCGCACCGCCTCGAGACACGTCAGCATACCGGTGAGGTTGGCGCCCAGCAGATAGGACGGCTCGCTGCCATAGCCGGCATGCACACTCGGCTCGGCCGAACACTCCACCATGATGTCGAACGGACCCGCGGCATCGACGTCTTCGCGCAGGCGGATGTCACCGTGCACGAACCGCACACCATGACGGGCCAGCCGATCGAGCGTGAGCTCGCTGCCCCGCCGATGGAGGTTGTCGAGGGCCGCAATCGTCATGTCCGGATGCTGCCGCGCGAGATGGCACGCCAGGGACGAGCCCACGAAGCCGGCACCACCGGTGATTAGCACGCGTCGGGACACGATGAGCGCCTTACACTATAGCGGAAGCCTCTCTCACGCATGCCCGCTCACCCGAGTGAAGCCGAGTACTTCGATCAGCTGATTGCCGACGCCGGCGAATTTAATCCGTTCACCGACCGCGGCTGGCGCACGCTGGCGCGCCGCTTCGAGCGCGCCGCCGGTCACGCACGATTCCACCGGCTGCTCGACCTCGGCTGTGGCACCGGACATTCGCGCCCCATCTACGCGGACCATGTGGACTGCTACGTGGGCGCCGATCTGTCGTATGGCGCCGTCCGCGCAGCGGCCAGACATGCACCAGCCGCGCGCTGGCTGCAGGGCGACGCCCTGCACCTGCCCTTCGGCAATGGTACGTTCGACGCCGTGGCATTCAGCAGCGTGCTGCACCACGTGCCCGACATGCACCAGGCGCTGTCCGAGGCGCGGCGAGTATTGGTGCCCGGCGGCTTCGTGTTTGCCTTCGATCCCAACCTGCTGCATCCGGCCATGCTGGCGTTCCGGCATCCACGAAGCCCGCTCTACACGCAGGAGGGCGTCAGCCCGCACGAACAGCCCCTGCACCCGGCCGCGCTTCGCCAGACGTTTGCGGAGGCCGGGTTCGGACACATCGGGCAACGGTGTCAGTCGGACATTCCGTACCGGCAGGTCGCGCCACGTCTGCTCAATCGGCTGTTGCCGGTCTACAACGCCCTCGACTGGGTTTGGGAACGTTCTGGCGCCGCCCGCTGGATGGGAACGTTCGTCGTCACCTGGGGGCGCAGCCCGGGGGAATAGCAGGGCCGCGCGGGTTCGAGCGTCTCACACTACGCGGCGGCGCCTCGTGGCCGGCCGGCGACCGTTGCGGGCCGACGTGTACGACGACCGACAACCGGCGCGTTGGACGCCACGCGGCGCTGTCCGAGCCGCGGCGAAGTGAAGGCGAGTTCGCCCGGATGCTTGATCATGCCAACGCACCGGTTGACCGGCGGACCGCTCCGGGCGCCGGCTGGCCACGAGACGCCGCCGTGCAACTGCCGGCGAGCGAAGGCGGGTTGGCGTGCGCTGGCTCAGGGGTATATGATTCCGGATTCGCGTTTCCACGGAGGGTCCCGGCCGTAGCGTCGACTATGGCCGCATCATGCAGCTGCGCCTCGAAATCGCCGGGCCGGAAGGCTCGTACGCCGACGGTTCAGAAGACCGTGTTCTGCAGGTCCTGCGTGACGCCACCGATCGTCGGTCCGGGTCCGACGAGCTCGCCGCCCACATCAGCGACTGGCCGACGCGCTATCACC
>CAZZGM010000568.1:0-2060 GCA_964653955.1 uncultured Bifidobacteriaceae bacterium
GCCGCTGGAGCTGGTCAGCGATCCCGACGTGGACGTACTCGTGGAAGTGGCAGGCGGCACCGCCCTCGCACCAGTGCTGACCGCCGCCCTCGCCGCCGGCAAGCCGGTGGTCACCGCCAACAAGGTGCTGCTGGCCAGCCACCTCGCCGAGCTTGGCGTGTTGGCACAACGCACCGCGACACCGCTCAAGTGCGAAGCGTCAGCCGCCGCGGCCATTCCCATCATCCGGCATCTCAGTCATCGCTCCGACGAAGTCCTCAGCCTCGCCGGCATCGTCAACGGCACGTGCAACTACGTGCTGACGCGCATGGAACAGTCGGAGCTGTCGCTCGACGATGCCGTTGCCGAGGCGCAGCGCGCCGGGTTTGCCGAAGCGGATCCCGCGGCGGATCTGGACGGCCGCGACGCAGCAGCCAAGCTGTCGATCCTGACGTATCGCGCGTTTGGCGCCTGGATAAGGCCAGACGGTTTTGCCGTGCGTGGGATCACCGGCGTGGGCCCGCACGACTGCGACCTTGCCGAAGCCATGGGGCACCGCATCCGCCTGATTGCCAGGGCAGCACGTGCCGGTCATGCACTGGACATGGCTGTCGAACCGCTGCTGCTGCCATCGTGGCATCTGCTGGCATCCGTCGAAGAGGAATACAACGCCGTCTATCTGAAGTGCGCGGCGTCCGGCGATTTGAGCCTGTTCGGCAAGGGCGCGGGTGCGCTGCCGACGGCGTCGGCCATCCTGTGCGACCTCATCGATCTCGCGCACGACACGTCCGTCCGCTGGCCGGAACCACGCGCCGTACCACTGACCGGCGGCGACGAGACGCCGGCCATCCCTCGTCGTCACTACCTGCGCGTCAGTGGACCGCCACAACCCGGACTCGAGCCTCGCTTCGAGCGCATCATCCGCCGCGCGGGACTCACCGTGCAGGACCGTGCCACACGCCGTGACGAAACGAACACGCATGCGGCGTTCGTGGTGTCGGCCTGTGACGACCGCACGGTGGACGAACTGCGCGGATCGTTCCAGCAACTGGGCCGCGTCGACACCTGCCTCTGGCTCGGAGTTCTGGAATGAGTGCACTGGACGCCTGGCTGAATCCTTCCGCCTGTCCCGATGAACGTCCGCCACTGGCATCCATGAGCGATGCCACGCGGACATTGCATGAGAGTCTGGATGCCCACGCGCGCCGCTCGGGGCTGCCGTATCTCCATCCGGACGAGCCGACACTGCAACTCGATTTGTTCGGCTCGAACCGCGCCGCCGCCTGGCAGGAAGGGAAAGCGGCCTTCATGTTCGCGGGCGAAGGATGCTGGGCAGAACTCCCGCCGCTGTACGCGCGGTACGGCACGCCCGCCACCGCGGCGCTGATTGCGCGCGTGAGAACGCTCGAGCAGGCGGGAGCCGCGCTGGTGTGCGACTCCGGCATGCAGACGACGGCTCTCACGTTCGACGCGCTCCTGACACCGGGACGCCACGCCGTCCTGATGCGGCAGGTCTACAACAAGAGCCGTGCGTACCTCGAATGGCTCGCGTCACGCGTGGGTGCATCGGTCAGCGTCATTGACGATGGGGAGCCGGCCGCGCTGGAGGAGGCCATTCGGCCCGAAACGGTGATGGTGTTTGCCGAAACGTTCACCAACCCGCTGGTCCGTGCCCAGGACATCGCCGGGCTCTGCGATATCATCGCCCGCGCCCGTGCGCGCGCCCAGGAGGTGCGTCTCGTCATCGACTCCACGATTGCCACGCCATGGGCCTTCCACACACCGCTGCTCGCTCAAGGCGTGGACGTGGTGCTGGCCAGCGGCACCAAGGCCCTGGGCGGCACCGATCGCGATCTGTGGGGCTACCTTGCCACCAACGACACGCCGTTTGCCAACAGTGTGATGGACCTGCTGGCCATGCGAGGCGGCATTCTCGACTGGCGGCGGGCGTCCGCGATTGTGGCCGGCTGGGACGCCGCTGAACCCGCGCACCATCGCCGCTCGGAAACGGCCACGCGTGTTGCCGCGTTTCTCGACGGCCATCCACGCGTCGCCGAGGTGTTCCACCCCTCGCTGCCCGG
>CAZZGM010000569.1:0-2055 GCA_964653955.1 uncultured Bifidobacteriaceae bacterium
AGCGATAGGCCACGTCGATGGTGATGCCCTGCTCGCGTTCGGCCTGCAGGCCATCGACCAGCAGCGCGAAGTCGAGCCGCGACGCCTGCGTGCCGAAGCGCTGCGAGTCGGCTTCGAGCGCACGCAGCTGGTCTTCGAAAATCGAGCGCGATTCATACAGCAGCCGGCCGATGAACGTCGACTTCCCATCGTCCACGCTGCCGCAGGTGATGAAGCGGAGGAGCGGCAGGCTCAAAAGTATCCCTCCCGCTTCTTCTTTTCCATGGAGCCCGGCTGGTCGGTGTCGATCAGCCGCCCCTGGCGTTCGGAGGCGGCGGCGGCGGCCGTTTCGGCAATGATTTCCGCCACGGTTCGCGCCGGGCTTTCCACGGCGCCGCTGAGCGGATAGCAGCCCAGCGTGCGGAACCGCACGACGAGCTGTTCCGGCGTCTCGCCCGGTTCGAGCGGCAAGCGGTCGTCGTCGACGAGGATGAGCGTGCCCTGACGGCGGACCACCGGGCGCGGTGCGGCGAAGTAAAGAGGCACGAGCGGGATGGACTCACGCTCGATATAGCGCCAGATGTCGAGCTCGGTCCAGTTCGAGAGCGGAAACACCCGGATGGTTTCGCCGGGCCGGCGGCGCAGGTTGTAGATGGACCACAGCTCCGGGCGCTGTGCTTTCGGATCCCACCGGTGTCCGGCCGACCGGAACGAGCACACCCGTTCCTTGGCGCGCGAGGCTTCTTCGTCGCGGCGGGCGCCGCCAATGACAATGTCGAAGTCGTGCGCGTCGAGGGCCTGCCTGAGCCCCTCGGTCTTCATCACGTCGGTGTAGTAGCTGGACCCGTGCGTGAAGGGCGAGATGCCGGCGGCCACCCCGGCCTGGTTCACATGGACGATGAGCCTGGCGCCGGTTTCGCGAACCATCCGTTCGCGGTGCGCATACATGTCGCGGAACTTCCAGGTCGTGTCGACGTGCAGCAGCGGGAACGGCAGCGGCCCCGGATAGAACGCCTTCCGTGCCAGGTGGAGCAGCACCGAGGAGTCCTTGCCGATGGAGTAGAGCAGGACGGGCCGTTCGGCCGACGCGATGGCCTCGCGGAGGATGTCGATACTTTCCGATTCGAGTACGTCGAGCGCCATAGGGACATGTGGCGCACCCCGAAGACCGCACCCGCAGGCGAGGGGACGCCGTGCGGTGGTGCCGGTGCCGTGCCGGGACGGCAATCCGGACGCGCTACTGCAGTATAGCGGCAGACCCGCACGATCCGTTGCTCCCGTGGCATGATGAAGGGCTGATGGCTACCACGACCGCCGCTCGTTTCGACTGGGCCGACCCCTTTCTACTCGACCAGCAACTGACCGACGAAGAACGGATGATCCGTGAGACCGCCCGCGCCTACTGCCAGGAGCGTCTGGCGCCGCGCGTGCTCGAGTCGTTCCGCGGGGAAGAAACCGACGTCGCGATCTTCCGCGAGTTGGGCCAGCTCGACATGCTCGGCGTGGTCATTCCCGAGCAGTACGGCGGCGCGGGTCTCGGCTATGTGAGCTACGGACTGGTGGCGCGCGAAGTGGAGCGCGTCGACTCCGGGTATCGCTCGATGATGAGCGTGCAGGGGTCGCTGGTGATGGTGCCCATCAACGAATTTGGCACCGAGGCGCAGAAGCGGAAGTACCTGCCGAAGCTGGCCACGGGCGAATGGATTGGCTGTTTCGGGCTCACGGAACCCGGATATGGCTCGGATCCCGGCGGCATGATCACGCGCGCCACGAAGGTGGACGGCGGCTACCTGCTGACGGGCACCAAGTCGTGGATTACCAGCAGCCCCATCGCGGACGTCTTCATCGTGTGGGCGAAAGACGATGAGGGCGCCATCCGGGGATTCGTGCTGGAAAAGGGGTGGAAGGGGTTGAGTGCACCGGCCATTCACGGCAAGGTGGGCCTGCGCACGAGTGTGACAGGCGAAATCGTCATGGATGGCGTGTTCTGCCCGGATGAAAACGCCTTTCCGGAGGTTCGCGGCCTGAAGGGACCGTTCACCTGCCTGAACAGCGCGCGCTACGGCATCGCCTGGG
>CAZZGM010000570.1:0-2047 GCA_964653955.1 uncultured Bifidobacteriaceae bacterium
GAACACCTGCACACACACCATCGTCAGTGCTTCGCACTGCGTGGGGTTGACCTTGCCCGGCATGATGGACGAACCTGGCTCGTTCTCGGGAATGGTCAGTTCACCAATGCCGCAACGCGGTCCGCTGGCCAGCCAACGGACGTCGTTGGCCATCTTCATCAGTCCGCCCGCCAGCGTGCGCAGCGCGGCCGAGACGTCGACGAGCGCGTCGTGGGCCGCCAGCGCAAAAAATCGATCGGGGGCCGTGCGAAACGGATAGCCCGTACGTTCCGCCAAGTGTGCCGCGACACCCGCGCCAAACGCCGGAGGCGCATTCAGGCCCGTGCCGACGGCCGTGCCACCAATGGCGAGATCGTGGAGCCCTTCGGCCGCGCGACGCACCGTGTTCAGACCGAATCCAAGCTGCGACACCCAGGCACCGATTTCCTGCCCGAGGGTCACGGGCGTGGCGTCCTGCAGATGCGTGCGTCCCGTCTTGACCAGCGTGTCGTAACGCGCCGCATGCGCGGCCAGCGTGTCGCGCAGGCCTTCGACGGACGGCACGAGCCGCGCGTGCAGTTCGTCCAGCACGGCCACGTGCATCACCGTCGGAAACACGTCGTTCGACGACTGGCAGCGGTTGACGTGATCGTTGGGATGCACCAGCCGTCCGGTACCTCGCGGTCCCCCCAGCTTCTCCGACGCGCGGTTGGCAATCACCTCGTTGGCGTTCATGTTGCTCTGCGTGCCGGAGCCCGTCTGGAACACTACCAGCGGAAACTCCGCGTCGAGCGCGCCGCCGGCCACTTCGTCGGCTGTCGCCGCAATGGCATCGGCAATGTCGGGAGGAAGCTCGCCAAGCTCGCGATTGGCCAGCGCCGCGGCGTGTTTGACCAGACCGAACGCGCGGATCATGGGACGCGTCCAGCGGAAACGATCCACGCCAATCGGGAAGAACTGGATGGACCTCTGTGTTTGCGCGCCCCAGTAGTGCGCAGCCGGCACCTCGATCGTTCCCATCGTGTCCTTCTCCGTTCGTGTCTTCATAGCTCCTCCTGTTTCAGCCATCCTGACACTTTCGGACAATCCTTACCGATGGGCTTTGGTGTTAGGCTGGCACGCATCGACCCGGCACTCGGCGATCGAACGAGTGCCGCAGGTGACCGCGAATGGCTGATACCCGAATCGTCGTGACCGGCATGCCGATGCTGCCCGATCGGACCCGCCTCCTGGCCTTGATGGACGAGGCCATCGCTGCAGGTGTGCTGACCAACGGCGGCGTCCTGCACGGCCGGTTCGAAGAAGCGCTCGCCGGCCTGACCAGCGGCTGCCACGTCGCGCTGACCTCGTCCGGGACGATGGCCCTGATGCTGGCCCTTCGTCTGGGCAATCTGCCCGAAGGTGCCGAGGTGATCACGTCGCCGCTGAGTTTTCCGGCAACGGTGCAGGCCATTGCCTGGTGTGGCTTCCGGCCGGTCTTTGCCGATGTCGAAGCCGAGACGCTGACGCTCTGTCCCCGGGCGGTCGAAGCGGCAATGACGCCGCGCACGGCTGCGATTCTGCCGGTCCATCTGCTCGGCGTGCCGTGCGACGTCGACGCACTTGCCAACGTGGCACGCCGGCATGGCGTATGGCTCGTCTACGATGCCGCGCACGCCTTTGGTGTCGCACTCGACGGGCGGTCGATCGCTCAACACGGCAATGCGTCGGCGTTCTCACTGCATGCTACCAAGCTGCTGCACACGGGTGAAGGCGGCTTCGTCGCCGTCGCCGGCCACGACGCAGCCGAGCGCCTGCGCCACATGCGGAACTTCGGGCTGGAAGCCGGCCGCATGACCGGACCGGGTATCAACGGCAAGCTGTCTGAAATGCAGGCCGCCGTGGGACTGGCGCTGTTGCCCGATCTGTCCGCCGAAATCGCCGCCCGCCAGGCGCTGCGCGCGCGCTACGATGCGGCGCTGGCCGGCATCGCCGGCCTGACGCCGCAGCCAACCAGGCCAGGCGCAAGTGACAGCCTCAGCTTCTACGCCGTCCGCACGGCAGCGCCAATGCGGGCACGCGTGGTTCG
>CAZZGM010000571.1:0-2046 GCA_964653955.1 uncultured Bifidobacteriaceae bacterium
GTCGATGACCCGGGCAACTGGAACGTGGGCCAGCGGACGGCGATCGAAAAGCGAGTCGACGAGATGCAGCGGGACATCGGCGTTGGCAAGATGGTCCAGGTGTTCCGGATAGTTGCCGTAGCCGGGCGATCCGGTTCGTGACGTGATGACGTCGACGCGATGACCGAGGCGCGCCTGCTCAACGGCCAGCGTGGCAATGGCCAGACCGGCGCCGCCCTGAATGAATGTGGCCAGATGAAGGATGCGCATCAGCCCACCCGTACGGCCGCACGGGCCGGCTTGTGTGCGTGCAGCGACATCGTGCGCGCGTATGTCCACGCCTCGTCGCTGGCCACGAATTCGGGTACGGTCTGCTCGAGCACCGCCAGTGCCCCGGCCGCATCGCCACGCGCGAGCATGCCGGTCAGTTGACGCTCGGCCCGCCGGATGGCGCGTGTGTCGCCGAGAGCCTGCCGTGCCACGAAAATGCGCGCGTGCTCGGTGGGGCACATGCGCAGGCCCTGCGTGGTGAGTTCCTCGCGCAGCTTTTCGCCGGCGCGCAGTCCGATGGTGACGAGCGGTGTGGGCGCATGCCCGGCCCGGGCTTCGAGGGCCAGCACACGCGCGGCCAGATCACCCAGTCGCACCGGGGCGCCCATGTCGAGCCAGTAGGTTTCGGCGCGGCGCGACAGCAGCGTGGCCTTCATTACCAGCGACACGGCCTCCGCGGCCGCCATGAAATAGCGCGTCGCTTCTGGATCGGTGATGGGGACGGGCCGGCCGGCGCGAATGGCTTCGCGCATCAGATGCAGCACGCTGCCGCTGCTGCCGAGCACGTTGCCGAACCGCACCACGATGGGCTGGAACACGCGTCCGGCGCGCGCCAGCACCGAAAGTTCGGCCAGGCGTTTGGTGGCACCCATCACGCTCCGGGGGGCCGCTGCCTTGTCGGACGAAATCAGCACGAATCGTGCGCCCACCTCGCGCGCGGCTTCGACGGCGGCCATGCTGCCGAACACGTTGGCGTCCACGGCGGGGCAGAGAGCGCGCTCCACCATGGTCACGTGCTTGTAGGCGGCCGCGTGGTACACGACATCGGGACGCACGGCTCGGAACAGTGGCGTGAGCGCGGTGTGTGCCACGTCGGCGAGCACGATGTCGAGTTCGAGGCCGGGGTGCTGCTGGCGCAGTTCGCGCTCGAGTGTGAAGAGGCCAAGCTCCGACTGATCGAGCAGAGCCAGCCGCGCCGGATGGCAACGCGCCACGTGCCGCGCCAGTTCGGATCCAATGGATCCGGCCGCGCCCGTAATCAGCACACGGCGGTCCGCGAACGCCCGGCGATCGGCGGCTGACAACAGCCGGCGGACGGGCCGGCCCAGCACCTGTTCGAGGTCGGTCTCGGTAAGTGCGATCACGGCAGTGTGACTCCTGGCGCCGGTTCTTCGGAGACCACGGTCGTCTGGTTCAGAATGACGATGTCGACGCGCCGGTTGCGGGCGCGACCTTCGGGGGTGTCGTTACCGGCACGCGGGTGATACTCCGAGTAGCCCGCCGCCGACAGCTTCGTCGGCGCCAGGCCGGCGGTGGTAATGAAGAACGCCACGACGCGCGTCGCGCGCGCGGTGGACAGGTCCCAGTTCGACGTGAACCGTGGGGTATGAATGGGCGTGTTGTCTGTGTGCCCTTCCACGCGTACTGCGTTGGGCAGCGTCTTCAGCACGTTGGCCACACGTGCCATCAGCCGCTCGGCATCTTCCGACAACACGTCGCGGCCGGTTTCAAACGAATACGCTTCGGGTATGGCCAGCACGAGGCCGCGCCTGTCTTCCGTGAGCTCGAGGCGGCCGGCCACGAGGTCGGCTGCCAGTGCCTGCTCCACGTCCAGCCTCGGGCTGATGTCGGCCGGCGGCGGGACAATGTCGGGCGGTGCCGCGGCGGGTTCGTCGTCGGGCGCGGTCGTGGCCGCGCGCGTGACAGGCGGACTGCCCATGGCCTCGCGAAGTCCGTCCGCCATGTCGGGCAGGCGCGTGGCGTCGACGAGCGTGACGGCGTAAAGCGCCGTAAAAA
>CAZZGM010000572.1:0-2043 GCA_964653955.1 uncultured Bifidobacteriaceae bacterium
GCCCGCACGACGGACACAGAAAGTGTCGCTCGCGTGGATCGAACGGTCCCGCACCACACCCCGACGCACATTCAAGATTGGAAAAGTAGCTCACGATATCTCGCGATCTTGTGATCTGGTGATATGGAGAACGGAATCATGCGATCCGGTGATGTGGTGATCTGAAGATCGCAACATGGCTCTGAACAGCGCCACATCTTCCAGATGCGCGATCTCCACATCTCCACATCATCAAATCGCCACGTCTTCTACTTCCCCAACAGTTCAGCGTCTTTCTTCGTCTGCAAGTCGTCGATGGCCTTGACGTGTTCGTCGGTGGCCTTCTGCACATCGGCGAGTGCCCGCTTTTCGTCGTCCTCGGAGATGGCGTGGTCCTTGAGCATCTTCTTGAGGCGATCGTTGGCGTCGCGGCGGACGGTGCGCACGTGGTTGCGCCCCTCTTCGGTCATCTTGTGGACGTGCCGCGACAGTTCCTTGCGGCGTTCGTCGTTGAGGGGAGGAATGGGAATGCGCACGACCTTGCCGTCGTTGGCCGGGTTGAGGCCCAGATCCGAGGCGCGAATGGCCCGCTCGATGGCGGCCATCAGCGACTGGTCGAAGGGCTGCGCCACGATCATGGTCGGCTCGGGAATGGACAGGCCGGCTACCTGGTTCAACGGCATGCGCGAACCGTAGGCCTCGACCTGGATGCCGTCGAGCAGGCCCGTGGTGGCACGGCCGGTGCGGACCTGCGCCAGTTCCTTGCGGACGTACTCCACGTGGCCGCCCATTCGCTTCCGCACCTCGGCGAAGAGTTCCTTGATGTCACTTACATCCATACGTCGAATCCTCGTGCGTTTTCAGGCCGACACCGTCGTGCCAATGGGCGCGCCCATCACCACGCGACGGATGTTGCCGGGCTCGTTCATGTTGAACACGACAATGGGAAGCCGGTTGTCCATGCACAGCGAAATGGCCGTGGCATCCATCACCTGCAGCTGCTGCTGCAGCACCTCGAGATACGAGATGCGCTCGTACCGCTCGGCGTTGGCGTGCTTCACGGGGTCGGCGGAGTAGATGCCGTCGACCTTGGTGGCCTTCAGGATGACCTCGGCGCGAATTTCCATGGCGCGCAGGGCCGCGGCCGTATCGGTGGTGAAGTAGGGATTGCCGGTGCCCGCCGCAAACACCACCACGCGCCCCTTCTCGAGGTGGCGCACGGCACGGCGGCGGATGAACGGCTCGGCCACGGCGCGCATTTCGATGGCGGTCAGCACGCGCGTCGGCACGTCGCGCTGCTCGAGCGCGTCCTGCAGTGCCAGAGCATTGATGACCGTGGCCAGCATGCCCATGTAGTCGGCGGTGGAGCGGTCCATTCCGCGCGCGCTGGCCGCCAGGCCGCGGAAGATGTTGCCGCCACCAATGACGATGGCCGTTTCGACGCCGAGCGCCTGGATTTCCGCCACGTCGTCGGCAATACGCGTGGTGACCGCCGGATCCACGCCATAGGCCTGATCGCCCATGAGTGCTTCACCGGACAGCTTGAGCAGGATGCGTTTGTAGGAGGGAACGGACACGAGGAGAGATTTTATAGGGTTCTCGGGTTCTGCGGTTCCGGGGTTCTCGTTACCCCGGAACCTGCAGCGGTGCTATTCCGCGCCTTCACCCAGCTTGAAGCGGGCAAAGCGGGCAATGGCGACGTTTTCGCCGGTCTTGGCGGTGGCGGCGGACACCATCTGCTGGATGGTGACGTTGGGGTCGCGCACCGACGGCTGATCGAGCAGGCACACCTGCTGGTAGTAGCTGTCGAGCTTGCCGTCGACAATCTTCTCGATGACGTTGGCGGGCTTGCCCGAGCCGGCGAACTGGGCGCGGTAGATCTCGCGCTCCTTTTCGAGCACGTCGGCGGGGATGTCCTCGCGGCGCACGAACTTCGGATCGGCGGCGGCAATGTGCATGGCCACTTCCTTCGCGAGTTGCTGGAAGTCATCGGTGCGCGCCACGAAATCGGTTTCGCAGTTCACCTCGACGAGCACGCCGACCTTGCCTTGCAGGTGGATATAG
>CAZZGM010000573.1:0-2042 GCA_964653955.1 uncultured Bifidobacteriaceae bacterium
CCTGCCGGAGCACACCCTCGGTGTTGACGTAGTTGTGCTCGCCGAGATTCGGCAGCGGCAGTGCTTCCATGGCCGCCAGGGCCAGCGGATCCATCCGGTCGCGCGGAATGACGTTGCCGGGAAACTGCGCGCGATTGGTGCTGCCCGTCAGCGGATCGAAAATGCCGCCTCCGGGTGATTGACTGAAGTTGCCCTGCCGTTCGAGTGCCGTCGGCACGGTGACCGTGGTCAACGCCGCCGCGCCTTCGCGCCGCCGAAGCTGCTCGTAGGCGGCAAAGAAAAACACGCGGTCGCGCATCAGCGGACCACCCAGCGAGCCGCCGAAGTTGTCGCGCTTGAACTCCGGCAGGTCACCCACCAGGTTGAACGGCCGCGAGTCGAACTGTTTGTCACGGTGATATTCGAACAACGAGCCGCTGAAACGTGATGCCCCGGACTTCGTCACCACGTTCACCTGTCCGCCCGCACGCCCGTATTCGGCCGTGAACTGTGCCGTCTGCACCTGGAACTCCGCAATGGCATCGATGCTGGGCGAGTAGTTGAGCGAGTTGTAGTCGGGATCGGTGTTGACGGCACCGTCCAGCAGGAACGACGTGTCGTTGGTGCGCCCGCCGGCAATGCTGAGACCACCCATCTGATTTTCACGGACGGCGTTCTGCTGCACCGCGCGTCCACCGGGATTGGCGCCAGGCACCAGCAGCGCCAGCTGTACGAATTGCCGTCCGTTGAGCGGCAGCGCCTGCACCTGCTGCTCGCCAACGACAGTGCCCTGCGACATGTTGGCCAGGTTCAACAGCCGCACGCCGGCGGTCACCTCCACCACTTCGGCCACCTCGCCCGCGCTCAGCGTCACATCGAGCCGCGCGGTCTGCGCCACGCGCAACTGCACCGATGCATCGCGGTACTGGCGGAAACCCGCCAGCGTCACCGTGACTTCATAGCCTCCTGGCGGCAACAGCGTCAACGACACGCCACCGGCGCCATCCGTCACCGCTTCACGCAGGCTGCCCGTGGCCAGGCTGCGCACCATCACGGTGGCGCCCGGCACCACGCCGGACGATTCGTCCGACACGACGACGGTCAACGCCGCGGTGTCGGACTGGGCCCATGCCGGCCCGGCCCCACAAAGGAAAAAAACGAGTGCGCACACGGCGCCAAGACACTGCAAGACGGATCGGGACACGAAGGGAGCCTCCGGAGGGAAGAAGAACGACGGGTATTCTCCGGGGTGCCCGTAACGTGGGTGCGGCTTTCACGCAACGTTTGAGCAACGTTCGTATCGAGCACGATCGGTTCGCGGTGGCCGGTATAAACGCTGCCGCGATGCCTTATCTCCGGACCATACAGGGAGTGGCCCGTACGACACACCTGCGAGTGAAACGGCTATGCCGTCTGTGCGCCGGGCTGGCCTGCTTCCACCACGAGACGGCCATCGCGTCTCAGTGGCACGTCGGGTGTCGTCACCTTCTCCACCACGAGAAACTCCGCGTCGAGTCGCGCGGGCGTGGCCGCGCACGCGATATAACCGCGATGCCCGCTGTGATACCGGATGTGCGGGTTGTCGGCGCGGGTACGCTCCCAGGCCGGTGCCACGTCCGTTCCATCGCCATTCGAGCTGATGGAGCTGTTGGTCAGCTCCACGCCAACGGCAGGCGAGCGTACATTCTCGAAGTCGAGCCTCAGGTCGGAGCCGTAGTGCAGGTGTACGTCACCGGAGAGGACCACGGGATTGGGCGTCCGCGCATCGATGAGACGTTGATAGAGCCGCTGGCGCGCGGGCGTATAGCCGTCCCACTTGTCCATGGCAAAGCGGCCGTCGGGGCTCACCGCCTTCGAGTCGCGCGCAAAGGTGGGTACCTGCTGGCCGAGGATGTTCCACGTTCCCATCGGTTGCTCCAGCGTCTCGAACAGCCACTGCTGCGCGGCGTCGAGCATGTCGAGCCCTTCCTGAGCCAATTTATCGAGGACAATGACGCTGGCCATGAATGAGTGGTTGGTAGTTGGAAGTTGGGAGAGAATGGTTCGGGGTTAGGAGTTTAAGC
>CAZZGM010000574.1:0-2042 GCA_964653955.1 uncultured Bifidobacteriaceae bacterium
AGCCGCTGCTGCTGGCCGCCGGACAGCGCGAGCGCCGATTCGTGCAGACGGTCCTTCACCTCTTCGAAAATGGCCGCCTGCCGCAGGCTCTCCTCGACGCGATCCTGCATTTCGGCCTTCGAACGGGCCATGCCGTTGATGCGCAGACCGTATGCGACGTTCTCGAAAATCGACTTCGGGAACGGGTTGGATTTCTGGAACACCATGCCCACCCGGCGGCGCAGCGCCACGACGTCGAGATCCGGTGCGTACACGTCCTGGCCGTCCAGCAGGACGCGGCCTTCCACGCGTGTGCCCGGGATGATGTCGTTCATCCGGTTGAGCGTGCGCAGGAATGTGCTCTTGCCGCAGCCCGACGGGCCGATGAAGGCCGTCACGAGGTTGGCGGGAATGCGGATCGAGATGCCGTCCAGGGCGCGCTTGGCACCGTAATAAAAGTTCATCCCGTCCACGTCGATCTTGACGGGTGGTTCGGGCTGGTCGGCGGGCAGCGGTCCGCGGCCGGCAAGACCGGCCAGGGACGTCAGGACGCGAGAGGCGGCGTTCATGAGCGTGTCTGTCGCTGGAAACGGTCCCGCAAGAATACCGCGATGGCGTTCATGACGAGCAGCAGGGCCAGGAGCACCAGGATGCCTGCCGCCGCATTGACCTTGAACGCCACCTGCGGGCGCGAGACCCAGTTGAAAATCTGGATGGGCAGTACCGTGAAGGGTGACCAGATGCTGTCGGGTGCGAACGGAACGTAGGTGAGCGCGCCAATCGTGATGAGCGGTGCCGTTTCGCCAATGGCACGAGACAGCGAGAGGATGAGCCCGGTCAGGATGCCCGGCACCGCCATGGGCAGCACCTGATACCAGATGGTCTGCCACTTGGTGGCGCCGAGCGCGTACGAACCCTCGCGAATGGACGAGGGCACGGTCCGCAGCGCCTCGCGCGTGGACAGGATGACCACCGGCAACGCCAGCAGCGCCAGCGTGCAGGCGCCGGCCAGCACGCTGCGTCCCATGCCCAGCGTGCGGACGAAGACGCCGAGGCCCAGCAGACCGTAGATGATGGACGGCACCGCCGCGAGGTTCGCGATGTTGATTTCGATGAACCGCGCCAGGCGGCTGCGGCCGCCGTACTCTTCGAGATAGACAGCCGAAGCCACGCCGAGCGGCAGCGCCAGCGCCGCCGTCAGCACGATGACCCAGATGCTGCCGGCCAGGGCGTGGTAGATGCCGGCCCGCTCGGGGCGGCGCGAGGCCATGCTGGTGAGGAACTGCCAGTCGATACGCGCGGCACCATCGATCAGCACGTCGAGGATGAGCGCGGCCAGCGTCAGCAGCGCAAAGCCCAGCGTGGCCAGCGCCACCACGCGGAACAGGCGATCCGCCGCGTGCTTCACGAGTACTCCTCCCTGAAACGATCGCGCAGCCACGTGCTGACCAGGTTGAGCCCGAAGGTCATCAGGAAGAGCACCATGCCGACGGCAAAGATGGTGCGGTACTCGAGCGTGCCCTGCGGCGTATCGCCCAGGCTCACCTGGACGATGTAGGCCGTCATGGTTTCGAGAGGAACGAACGGATTGGCGGTCAGGCGCGGCTGCTGGCCGGCGGCAATCGCCACAATCATCGTTTCGCCAACGGCCCGCGACACCGCCAGGATGAACGCCGCGGTAATTCCCGAAAACGCCGCCGGAGCCACCACCTGCAGGGCGGTCTGCATGCGCGTGGCGCCGAGCGCATAGGCCCCCTCGCGCAGACCGCGCGGTACCGCACGCATGGCGTCTTCGGAGAGCGACGAGACCAGCGGCAGAATCATGATGCCCATGACAATGCCCGGGCTGAGCGCATTGAAGCCCGCCATCTGCGGAAACACGCGCTGCAGCAGCGGCGTGACGAACATCAGCGCGAAGTACCCGTACACCACCGTCGGCACGCCCGCCAGGATCTCGAGCACCGGCTTGACGATGCGGCGGACGCGGTCGGGGGCGTACTCGCTGAGGTAGATGGCCGAGAGCAGGCCCATGGGGAGCGCCACGATCATCGCGATGGCCGAGA
>CAZZGM010000575.1:0-2033 GCA_964653955.1 uncultured Bifidobacteriaceae bacterium
CGTTGTTCATGCAGATATTGAATCGAACAGTAATGGTACATGTCCAATACGCAATGATTGTGACGGTCATCCTCCAGGAATATGCCGCACGTGAATGCAGTCCATGCGCGGGTGTGGTGACGGCCTCAGTGAAACACGTTCTTCGGGATGTGTCCGGTCACGACCTGCGTGAGGTCGACGGCTTCGCTGACCCTGAAGTCGCAGCCGATGCTGGCCAGCGTGTAGGCATCGGCGGCCGACAGACCCTTTTCGGCGACGAGGAAGTCCACGGCCTCCTGCACGGCCAGGCGCATTGCTCTGTCGAGATCGATGTCGATGCCCATCACGAGGTAATGCGTGGCCGTTTCGGCGCGGGGCACGGTCAGCCGGCGGTCCTTGTGCAGCACGAACCTGAAACGTCCGGTCAGCGACTGTTCGACGGCCGTGCCGTTCACCTCGCCGTCTCCCTGCACCGAATGCGGATCGCCGGTATAGAACTGCGCGCCCTTGTGGAACACCGGTAGATACAGCGTGCTGCCGGCGCCGAGATCCTTCACGTCGAGATTGCCGCCGAACACGCCGGGCGGCCGCGTGCTTTGGACGCCGTCGACGGTAATGCCCGGCATGCCGATGCGCGGGTAGGGCGGCGCCACCGCCATGATGCCCATGAATGGCTGAAGCGGCACGCGCACGTCCGGCGTGACGAACGCCACCGGCGTGCCGTTGTCGAGACCGGTGCGTATGAGCCGGCTGGCGGTTGCCGGTGCGGGATCGCCCGGCCGCGTTCCAGGATAACCGGTGCCAAGCACGCCGCCGGCGGCCGACGAACTGTTCATGCCCCACGGCAGGCGCAGCGACAGATCGAGTACCTGCACCTCGAGCACGTCCCCCGGCTCGGCACCTTCGACGTAGATCGGACCGGTCAGGATGTGCCCCGACCGTCCTTCGCGCGGCCGCGATGGCCGCGACGCCCAGAAGTCGAGCATGTCCGGCAGGATGTCGCGCCGGGAGACCCCGAGCGTGTCGAGAAAGGTTTCCGGGTTTTCGTTCTGCGTGGCGCCCGAGTGCGTCAGCGTGTCGATGGTCACCGTGTCGCCCGACCTGATGGTCAGCGCAGCGGGCCGGTCGATTGGAATTTCACCCCAGACCACGGTCTCGGGTCTGGAGCCGAGCCGCTGATCCGGTGTGGCCTGGGCGGTGACACGCCCGGCGAGAGCGGTGGAGACGAGCGCGCCACAGGCGAATGTGGCAAGGGCAACAACGGCACCGGGAAACGTCAGACGCATGGTGCGGCAATCCTCGCCGATTCACCGGCGAGGCGTCCATCGCGTTTATGTTGACGTTTCGATGATCAGCGCAGGACGCCGGAGCGTTTGTGGACGTGGCGCTTGGCGAGCGGTTTTTTCACGCGAGCGCCTTCGGCCACCAGTCTCACGAAGTGACGGCGGGCCTTGTCGGAGTCGACACGGCGGAACCACTCCAGCGTACCGTCCACTTCGGCGCCGACGACCGGGCCTTCGCAGACACGCTGGCAGCGTACTTCTTCGATGTCGGCCACCGGCGAGAGGCAGTCGGTGAGGTCACGACAACCATCCGCGCGACGGCAGTGGGAACCCTGGCAGACGAACACCGTGGGGCGTTGTGACATGTGAATACAAATGAGACTGAGTCTCAAATGCATTCTAGGGACCTGCGCCCGCGGTGTCAAACGCCGGCCAGCCCGGTGCCGGACGTCCGGTACGCGGTGGCGTCGCGCGAGCTACGGCAGGCCCGGCGGCGGCATGCGCCGCTTCGTCGCCTGCTCGAACGCGTAGGCGATGCCCACCAGCTTCGGATCCGCGCAGTGCGCACCGACGAAGCTCACGCCGAACGGACGCGTCCTGTCGTCCGAACCCTTCGCGCCTTCGGCGTAGTTCTTCACCATGCCGAAGGGCACCACGATGATGGGGTAGCCGGCCTTGGTGGCGAAGTTGGCGCCGGAAGAACCGGGGAAGAGCAGCGCGTCGAGGTTGTGTGTGGTGAGCGCGGCATCCAGGCCCTCGCTGCGCGTGAGC
>CAZZGM010000576.1:0-2030 GCA_964653955.1 uncultured Bifidobacteriaceae bacterium
CCGGCGAGTATGTTACTGCTTCGGTTCCGGCAGGAACTGCGGATCCGACACGATCGGGTAGCCCGCATTGATGTACGGCAACAGCGTCCAGATACCGATCGTGCCATTGTCACGAGTGGCCTGGGTCTGGTCGGCCCAGAAAGGACTGGGGCTCGAACCGCAGTGACCACCGATGATGTCGATGATGTACACGTTGCGGGTACCTTCATCGGGTTCCGAGCCGTGATTGTAGTTGACGATGTCCTGAGACAGGTCGCCAAACCAGCCACGCTTCCAGTTGAGGCCCCAGCGGTTGTCGATGGCACGCAGCCGGCGCACCGCTTCGAACATGAAGCGGTTGTTGCCACCGTGTTCCACACACGACTGGTGTAGCAGATCCGGCCGCTCAGCCGCCAATTGATTGATGACGCCGATACGGTTGATGAGCGGCAGCCGCTGTCCCGGTGCCGGGTTGGGCGCGCGCGGCCCCGGTGGCGGCGCGCCATCCAGCGTGAACGACACCGGTGTGCCGGCAGCCTGCGAGCCGCAGCTGAACACGGTCGTCATCGAGCCGGTGAACTCGCCCAGCGGAGCATTGGTCACGTAGTAGTGCGAGGAGTTACCACCCACCACCGCCTGAGCGCCAACGGGCTGTCCACCGACAGTGCCGGTGAAGTTCAGGATGTAGCCTGCTGCGCCGGGGACGGGCTGCCAGTCGAACTGGACGTAGCGGCCGAACGCCGTGGTCGTGAACTGGCGTGTCGGCGGAGGCGAACACTCGCCGCCTGCCGTCATTACCACCTGCACCTCGTTCGACGGCGCGCTCTGGCCGCCCGGGTTGTGAGCGGCGACGCGAACGTAGTAGGTGTTCGCCGGCACGTTCGACACGACGAACTGCGTGGTTGGACCCACCGGGATGGACACGATGTCGGACAGGCCGGGTGCCGAGCCCGCAGACAGGATCGCGCCCGTCGGGACACCGCCGCCCACACCGGGATTCCACGTGAAGATGACCGAGCGGCCGTTGTAGTAGTGCGTCAGCCCGGTGGGTGCCGCGGGCGGCACGTACATCGAGGTTACCACCACCGGCTGTGCATGCGAGGGGACGAGCCCTGAAGGGGTGTGGGCAACGATGCGAGCGTAGTATGCGCCGACGGCGGGAGCCGCCACGCTGAACGTCGTGGTGTTGCCGGCATTGACCGACACGAGGTACACGCCCGGGACGACACCGGCCTGGAGCGTGTAGCTGGTGGCACCGGTAACCGGTGTCCACGTGAATGTGACGTTGGCGCCCAGCACGGTGGGCGGTGCCAGTACCGGCGCTTCCTGGGCCTTCAGCAGCATTCCCGTGGACATGACGGCTGCCGCCACCAGTGCGGCCAGCACGCCCGAGCGGCCTCGGGGGAGTCTCAACACCTTCATTCGTTCGTTCCTTTCGCAATCGGGCTCCTGAGCCCGGTTCGTTCTACCTGCCGGCGTGTGGTCATCTCGTGTCGACGCCTAGGGACGGCCCCCGGCGGCAATGTATGGTTGAAGCGTCCAGCGGCCGATGGTGCCCTGCCTTTGCGTTTCGGCCGTCTGATCGAGCCAGGCCGGTTCAGGGCGTGCGCCGCAATGGCCACCAATGACGTCGATGATGTAGACGTTGGTCGTCCCTTCATCCGGATCGGACCCGAAGTTGTAGTTCACGATGTCCTGCGACATGTCATTGACGCGCCCGCGCTTCCAGTTGAGACCCCAGCGCGTGTCGTAACGCCGCAGTTCCTGCACCAGGCGGAACAGCCAGGCGTTGTTCCCGCCGTGCTCCACGCACGAATTCCGCAGTTCGTTGGGGTAGGCGCGTGCCACGGCATTCACCACGTGCTCCATGTTCGGCAGCGGCAGGCGCTGTCCGGGCGGAGGATTCGGCGTGCGGGGGCCGCTTCCCGGCGGTGGCTGCTGCACCGTCAGTGTCACTACGCCAGATGGCGTTTCCGCGCCGCAGGCCGAGATGCTGACCACGCGCGCGTAGTAGGTGCCGTAGGGCACGCCCGTGGCCCCGAGCGACGTGA
>CAZZGM010000577.1:0-2023 GCA_964653955.1 uncultured Bifidobacteriaceae bacterium
ATTCCTAAAGGGCCCGTTCCTTCGGAACGGGCCGGAAACCGGCATTGAGCGCCGATGATGGCCCTTGAGGTTTCGTTGATACGGTCCACTAGTGGGTCGTCTTCTTGACTTCCTTCATACGCGCCGCCTTGCCCTTCAGCTCGCGCAGGAAATAGAGCTTGGCGCGCCGCACCTTGGCCGAGCGCACGATGTCCACCTTCTGGACGTTGGGCGAGTGCAGCGGGAAGATGCGCTCGACGCCCTGGCCGAACGACACCTTGCGCACCGTGAACGTGGCCCGGATGCCGCCGCGGCGCAGGTTGATCACCACGCCCTCGAACACCTGGATCCGTTCCTTGTCGCCTTCCTTCACGCGCACGTGCACACGCACCGTATCGCCCGGCTTGATCCGCGGCCGCTCGACGAGCTGCGCCTTCTCCACCATCTCCATCGCGGTCATGACAACTGACTCCCTTCCTGCGTCTTTACTCTACGCGCGTCGCTCGCTTGCCTGGGTCGCGCTACCTGTCTCGTTACTCTGGGCGAGCTCGGGTGGCCGTCCACTCGCGCAACCAGCGCCGTTCTTCCTCATCGAGTTCGGCCGTCTCCAGTAAATCGGGCCGCCGCTCGAGTGTCCGCCTGAGCGCCTCCTGGCGCCGCCACCGGCGAATTTCTCCGTGGTGGCCCGAGGTCAGTACCGCGGGCACCACCATCCCCGCATACTCCGCGGGGCGTGTGTAATGCGGGTAATCGAGCAGTCCCCGTCCGAACGAATCGGCCTCCACGGACTGCTCGTCGCCCACCACACCCGGCACCAGCCGGGCGATGGCGTCCACCAGCACCAGTGCCGGCAGCTCGCCTCCCGAGAGCACGTAATCGCCAATGGACACCTCGTCGGTGGCCCACCGCTCGCGCACGCGCTCGTCAATCCCTTCGTAGCGGCCACAAAGCGCCACCACGTGCCCGACACCGGCAAACCGCCGCACATCCGTCTGCGTCAGCGGACGTCCCGCCGGCGACAGCAGCACCACGGCTCCGGGCGTGCCACGGCCGGCCACGATGGCCTCCATGGCCGCGAAAAACGGCTCGGGCTTCATCACCATGCCCGGCCCGCCGCCAAACGGCACATCGTCCACGACGTGATGCCGATCGTGCGTGTAGTCGCGCAGGTTATGCACGACCACGTCCAGCACACCGCGCTCGCGCGCCCGTCCCACCACGCCTTCCGCCAGCCCGGCCTCGACCATCCGCGGGAAGATCGTGACGATGTCGAAGCGCATGACGGTTACAGATCCAGCAGTCCGTCCGGCGGCGTAATGGTAATCCGCCGCGCCGCCACGTCCACCTGGCAGATGGCCTCCACCAGCGGAATCTCGTGCGTCTGCCGCGGCCCGTTCACCACCAGGCGGCTCTGCCCCGTCTGTCCCTCCACCGCCACCACGCGGCCCACCCGTTCACCACCGGCCAGCACGACCTCGCAGCCCACCAGTTCGTGGTGGTAATAACGCCCCGGCGGCAATTCTCCCTGGGCAGAAGGCTCGATCCGCAACTCGGCCCCGGCCCAACGCTCGGCGTCGGTCATGGTCGACACGCCGCCGATACCGATAATCGGCCGGCCCTGGTGCACGCGAACCGCGGTCACGTCCGCCGTTCGCCGCGTGCCATCGGCCAGTCGAACCTGGAACACCGCTCCCACCCGAAACCGCTCTTCGATGAAGTCGGTGTGCGGATTGACGATGACCTGCCCCTTGATCCCGTGCGTCCGTGCCACGATACCCACGAGAATCAGGTCGTCCCAGGCCGTCGCGCTGCCACCGGCCGAACCCTCGACAGCCTCGGGCGCCTCGGGCCGCACATCGCCTGACTCAGGGCGATGCCTCACGCCGCTAGTCCCGGATGTCGAGGGTGACCCTGCGTCCGTCGCCTTCGGCCGCGCTCGACAACAGGGTGCGCAGTGCTGCCGCGGTGCGTCCCTGCCGGCCGATGACACGCCCGATATCGCCCGGCGCGACACTCAGCTCGAACACGGTGCTGCCGCGACGCT
>CAZZGM010000578.1:0-2019 GCA_964653955.1 uncultured Bifidobacteriaceae bacterium
ATCGTCATGCGGGCACAGCCGGATGTCGAGCAGCCCCAACTCGTGCCGCAACCGCTGGTGCATGGCCTCCACCACGGCAGCCGTGGTGCGGCCGCGTGCAATGGCGGGCTGGTTGGTCACCACCACCAGGCCGTAGCCGGCCGCCCGCAAACGGGCCAGCGCATCCGGCACACCGGGCAGAATCTCGAGCTCATCCGCGGATGATGGCGGGTGGGGCCGCCCGTTGCGGACAACGGCGCGGTTGATGACGCCGTCGCGATCGAGAAACACCGCCGGGCGCAGTGCCGGCTTCGGGGTCAGCGTCGGGGCCTGCTGCGAAGTCAGCGTCATCCGGCTTGACCGTCGAGGCGCTCCCACTTCGTGGGCTGCGCCCGCAGCGCGGGATGCGACACCAGCAGGTGCCAGATGACGGCCTGGAATGCTTCACTGTGAGGCGTGACCGTGGCGGGGTTGACCGTGGGAATCACGACGCACGCGTCGGCAACCGTCGCGGTGTAGCCGCCATCACGCCCCACCACGCCGACGACCGCCGCGCCCGTGTCCCGCGCGAACCGCACGGCATGGACGAGGTTGGCGCTGACTCCATGTTCGAGACTGCCGCCACCCACCGACAGGACGAACACACCATCTTCGGGCCGCAGACGGCTGCCCTTCAGCCACGCTTCGAACACCGTGTCCCAGCCAAAGTCGTTGGTGCGGGCCGTCACTTCCGGCACGTTGTCCGTCGGTGCGTAGGCCTCGAACCCGGCCAGCATCCGGAAGTCGTTCACCGCGTGCGCGCAGTTGCCGGCGCTGCCGCCAACGCCGAGGAAAAACAGGCGGCCACCGCGGGCGCGGACGTTCACGAGTACGTCCACGACCTGCTCGATGGACCGACGATCGATCCGCGCGAGAATCTGCGCGGCCTCGGCCAGGTGCTGTTCGATGTAGCTCATCGGGTACGGTTTCTCAGATACGCGTCCGTCTCGGCAAGTCCCGCCGGCGATCCTATCTCGTAGAAACGCCGATCGACTTCGTACGCGGCCAGCTCATCGTCTGCGAGCAGATCCCGATAGACCCGGGCGAGGTCGAATGGGACGGCCGCGTGATAACGATCGAACGCAGACGCGCGAAACACGCCCAGGCCCCAGTCGATGTGGTGCATGGCGGCGCGCGGCGTGTGCTTGTCGTACGCGGCAATGCGGCCATCGGTCAGCTCGACGTTGCTCGTATCCCAGCGGCCATCGTTGCGATACACCGTCATCAGGCCGGCGCGTCCGCTGTCGCTCGACGCCCGCGCAACCGCGGCGTAGTCACACTCCAGGTAGGAGTCACCGTACATCACGAAAAACGCCTCGCCGAGGTGAGCCACGGCACTGCGAACCGCTCCTCCCGTGCCGAGCGGCGCCGGTCCATCGTGCACGAAGGTAAACCGCATGCCCCACTGACGTCCGTCGCCAAGCGCGTCTTCCACCTGCTCGGCACGATGTCCCACCAGCCACACCACACGCGTGATGCCGGCCTCCTTCAGCAGCCGAATCTGATGTTCCGCGAATGGCCGGCCCGCTACCTCCATCAGCACTTTCGGACGGGCCGCGGCAACCTCGCCCAGGCGTGTCGCCCGCCCGCCCGCGAGGATCGCCACCGGCAGGCTCATGCCAGCAGCACCTTCGTGCCTTCGAAGTCGAAGCGGAACCGGACTTCATCGAGTCCGGCCGTCCGCATGGCCGCGCGCAGACGCCGGTGATCCTCCGAATAGAACAACAGGAAGCCGCCACCGCCGGCCCCCACGAGCTTGCCACCCAGCGCGCCGTTGCGCAGACCAAGCTCGTACCATTCATCGATCTGCGGATTGGTCATCCCGTTGGAACGCCGCTTCTTCTGCGCCCATTGTTCGTGCAGCAGCGCGCCAAAGCCGGCCGTGTCGCCGCTCAGCAGCGCATCGCGCGACCGGAAGCCGAGTTCCTTCACCTCGTGCAGGTTCTGGAGCATGGCGGCATCACCCTGCTCGCTGCGCACCTTCTGGTCCGACAGGATGTG
>CAZZGM010000579.1:0-2017 GCA_964653955.1 uncultured Bifidobacteriaceae bacterium
AAGGATCGTGGGCACGGTTCCCGGCCGTCATATCGCACGGGACCGCGGCCGGCACGGCCCGTTTGGCATGGGCCAGCCATCACACATGAAAGACGGGGATTGCGGAATGCAGGGACAGGTGCGGGAAGCCGTTCTGGACAATGGGCTCACGGTGCTGGTGCGGGAGGTGCACACGGCGCCGCTGGCGTCGGTCTGGTGCTGGTACCGCGTGGGTTCGCGCGACGAGGGCCCGGGGCTGACCGGGGTCTCGCACTGGGTCGAGCACATGAACTTCAAGGGCACGACCAACATTCCCCGCGACCAGGTGAAGGGCATCATCGAGCAGTTCGGCGGAAGCTGGAACGGCTACACGTGGATTGACCAGACCACCTACCTCGAGACGGCCAGTACGGACGCGCTGGACCGCATGTTGTTCATCGAGGCCGAGCGGATGGACCGGTGTCTGTACGAGCCCGCCGAATGCGAGTCGGAGCGGACGGTCATCATCTCGGAACTGCAGGGGGGCGAGAACGACCCCGAACAGCTGCTCGACATGGAGGTGACGGCCGCCGCGTTCAAGGTGCACCCGTACCGCCATCCCACCATTGGCTGGCAGGCGGACGTCGAGACCATGACTCGCGACGACCTCTACGGGCACTACCGGCGCTACTACCGGCCGTCCAACGCCACGCTGGTCATTGCCGGTGATGTCGACACCGATGACGTGTTGCGGCGGGTCGAACATCATTTCGGCGGCATTGCCGGCGGGCCGCCACCGGAACGCCGGACCTTTATGGAGCCGCCGCAGCAGGCCGAGCGGCGTGTGACACTGCGCCGGGAAGGCACCACCACCTACTGGAAGGCGGCGTTCCATGCGCCGGCGTTTGGCGATGCGCGGTTCTTTCCGCTGCTCGTGGCTGATGCCGTGCTGAGCGGCGGCGTGGGACTCAACATCTGGTCGGCCGGACACGTGCCGCGACCGCAGCGCAGCGCGCGGCTCTATCGGTCGCTGGTCGATCGCGGGCTGGCCTCGTCGGTGTCCGGGGCGCTGCTGCCGACCGCGCAGCCGTTTCTCTACTCGATCAGCGCCACCGTGAGCGAAGGGCAGCCGGTGGCGGTCGTCGAGCAAGCCGTGCTGGGCGAACTGGAGCGTCTGTCGCGCGAAGGCGTTTCGCCGCGCGACCTCGATCGTGCCAAAGCGCAACTCCGCGCACGGTTCGTCTACGACGAGGACGGCGTCACCGACATCGCGCATCAGTTGGGCTACTTCGCCACCATCGGACGCTGGCAGGACGCGCTCACGCTGCAGGATCGACTGGCCGCTGTTACTGCTGATGAAGTGCAGGCAGCCGCCCAGGCCACCTTCACGGCTGCCAATCGGACGATTGGCGTGTTCGAGCCGCAGGAGGCCTCGTGCCGCTGAATCCGCGCAGACGCATCCTCTCCAACGGCACCGTCGTCATCGTCCAGGAAAATGCCACCACGCCTGCCGTTTCGATGGTGGCTGCCATGCGGGCCGGCGCTCTGGACGATGCTGAAGAGCGAGAGGGGACGGCGGAGTTAGTGGCGCGTGTGCTCGATCGTGGGACGAGCACACGTTCGGCCGATGTCATTGCCGACGACCTGGATGGCCGCGGCGCGTCATTGTCCACGGGGGCGGGCCGCCATCAGACCACCGTGGCGGCCACGTGCCTGGCCGAGGATACGGCGCCGGTGATGGCGGTGGTGGCCGACATCCTGGCGGCACCGGCGTTTCCGGAGGGCGACGTTGCCACGCGCAAGGCGGAGATCATCACGGGCATCCGCGAGGAAGAAGATGACCCGGCATCGGTGGCCGTCACGCGGCTGATGCAGGAGCTGTATGCCGGCCATCCCTACGCCCGCCGCGTGCACGGGACGGTGGACAGCGTGGAGGCGATTGGCCGCGATGACGTCGTGGCCTTCCATCGCGACCGCTTCGTGCCCGCTGCACTGACGCTGGTGCTGGTGGGCAGCCTCGATGGCGAGCGGCTGTTCGATCTGGCCGAAGCGGCGCTGG
>CAZZGM010000580.1:0-2011 GCA_964653955.1 uncultured Bifidobacteriaceae bacterium
CGATGGAGCAGGGTGCGGCGATCGAGGGGAAGCTGTTCGTCGTGGCTGGCGGTTTCCCAGGCGTCCGGTGGCGGCAGCGCCGTTCGGCCGACCAGCACGAGCCTGGCGCCAATGCTGGCAAAAAGTCCTTCGGCCAGGTGCATCCCCATGTGTCCCAGGCCGCCGGTCACCAGCACGACCGGCTGTTCCGGCAAGTCGACGGGGGTGTCGGCCGTACGAATGACGAGCGGATCGTAGGCTTCCACCCAGCGTTTGCCACCACGAAGGGCCACGGCTGGCTCCGGAGCACCGGCGGCCAGTTCCGCCAGCACCTGCGCCGCCACCTGCGGGCCATCGTCCACGTCGATATGCGCGATGCGCAGGCCGGGATGCTCCTGCGGCAGCACGCGCGCCACACCCGCGCCAAGCGCGCGGGTCGCGTCGATGAGGTCCTCGTCCACGACCCGCGTCGTGCCGCGCGCGACCAGCAGCAGCGGGAGCGGGCGCACCGTCTGCTGTCCGCCCAGCACATGCGCGAGCCGCATGGGCGTGAGCAGCGCGGTCAGGCCCGCCTCGTCCAGGCTGGTGGCCGCAGGAGGCGCGGCGTTCCAGCAGTCGATGACGCCGGCCAGACGCGTGTCGCCGCTGCAGACTGCGGTCGCCAGTTGGCGAAACCCCGAGGCATCGGTTGGAGCGAGTGTGAAGCTCCCGTCCGCAAGCGCCGCGAACGCGCGGCCGCGCTGTACGAGCAGTGGACTCGCGCCAAGCGCGCGCAATCGATCACCAATCGATGCGCCGACGCCGGTGCCTTCGTCGAACACGAGGATCCGTTTGCCGGTGAGCGCCGTGATGGCCACCGTCAGCGGCGTAATCTCCTTCCAGACCGGCCGATGGAACCAGCCGGAGGTGTCGCGGGCCTGGTGAGCGGCCGCGGCGGCGTGCTGTCCCGGCTTCGGACCAATCCAGTAACTTCTGCGCTCGAAGGGGTACGTGGGCAGGCTCACCCGCGCGCGCCGTTCGGCCTGGTGGAATCCATCCCAGGCCACGGGAGCGCCATGGCTCCACAACTCGCCGAGCGCGCCGAGCATCACCTCGATGTCGGTGCGCCGATCGTGCGGTCCTGGCAGCGATGCCGTGCACACCGGCGTGGCTCCGGCCGCGCGGGCACTTTCGGCGGCAAAGGTCGTGAGCGTGTTGCCGGGACCGACTTCGAGATACACGGGCGAGCGGCCCACGACAGCGGCACTGCCACTCACCGTTCGAACGGCGTCGGCAAAGCGGACGGTCCGCCGCAGTTGCGCGCTCCAGTAGCCGGGATTCGTCACCCGCGCATCGGCCCAGGCGCCGGTCAGCGTTTCGGCAAACGGCAGTGCCGGTGGCAACAGGCGCACCGAAGCCACGTGGTCCTCGAACTCGGCCAGTGCCGGATCCATCATCGACGAGTGGAACGCGTGCGACGTGTGCAGCCGGCGTGCCGGCACGGACGCGCGGGCCAGCGCCTGCTCCACCCGATCGATGGCCTCGTCTGGCCCTGACACGACGGCATAGCCGGGCCCGTTGACAGCGGCAAGCGCTACCGGCTCTTCGAGAAACGACTTCAGCTCGTCTGGCGGCGCCATCACGGCCAGCATCGAACCGCGCGGCAGTGCCGACACGAGGCGTCCGCGATGGGCGATGAGACGCAGCGCATCTTCGAGGTCGATGACACCGGCCAGTGTGGCGGCTACATACTCCCCCACGCTGTGGCCAATCATCGCGGCGGGCTTCACCCCCCACGACTGCCACAGGCAGGCCACGGCATAGGCGATGGTAAACAGCGCCGGTTGCGCCCAGCGCGTGTCCTTCAGTTCTTCGGCCGCGCGTGATGCGCGGCGGGAGGTCGGGAAGATCAACCGGCGCAGGTCGGTGCCGAGGGGTGCTTTCAGCACACGCGCGCAACGATCGACGGCCTCGCGGACCACCGGCTCGCGATCGTACAGACCGCGCGCCATGCCGGGGTACTGCGCACCCTGGCCGGGAAACATGAACACGA
>CAZZGM010000581.1:0-230 GCA_964653955.1 uncultured Bifidobacteriaceae bacterium
GCCGCTCGTCGGTATCCTGCAGCGGCAGGGAGAGGCGGCCTGATGCTGCGTACGAACCTCTCTACACAGCCGTTCTACAACGAGCGCCTCGTCCGCGTGGTGCTGATGCTCGTCGCCGCCGGCGTCGTGGCGCTGACGCTGTTCAATGTCGAAGAAATCATCCGTCTGCGCGCGCGGGATGCCGCCTGCGCTTCGGCCTGATCGGCCTGGCGCCGCACGTCGGCATCCCG
>CAZZGM010000581.1:240-2007 GCA_964653955.1 uncultured Bifidobacteriaceae bacterium
TCTACATTTTGGAACACACTGTTCCGCTCAAAGCGGGATGCCGACGTGCGGCGCCAGGCCGATCAGGCCGAAGCGCAGGCGGCGCAGTTGCTCGCCCAGGCCCAGCAGATTCGCCAGACGGTGAACCGCACGCAACTGGCGGCGGTGCAGGTGGCCGCGCAGGAGGCCAATCGCCTGATCGATCAGCGCGCGTTTTCCTGGACCGACTTGTTCAATCGTTTCGAACGGACGCTGCCGGGCGATGTGCGCATTGCCTCGGTCACGCCGCAGGTGGACCAGCAGGGGCGGATGCTGGTGGCGGTGAGCGTGCAGTCGCGCCGGGTCGAGGATCTGGACGCGTTCATCCTGGCGCTGGAAAAAACCGGGGCGTTCCGCGACGTGCTGTCCCGCGAGGAGCAGGCCAGCGACGATGGGACGCTGCTGTCGGTGATCCAGGGGTACTACGTTCGATCCGCGCCCGCGGTGGCAGGGGACGTGTCCGGCACGCCGGAGCCCGAGGCCGCGGAGGAGGCGCCGCGATGAAGGCGCTGCTCGGACTGGCCGAGGCCGTACCACTGGGCCGAGTGCTCGTGGACTACCGGCGCTGGATTCTCCCGCTGGTACTGGCACTCGTCGCAAACATCGCGGTGCTGGTGGGCGTGGTGCTGCCGCTCTCGGCTTCGGCCGATGCCGCCGATGCGCGGGCGGCGCGTGCCTCGGCGTCGCTGGCGGCGGCGGCCGGTGAGTTGCGGTCGGCGGAGCAGGCACGTGATGGTTCCACGGAGGCCGCTGCCGACCTGGAACGCTTTTATGGCGAGGTCCTGCCGGCGGACGTGGCCGCGGCCCGCCGGCTGACGCACCTCAGGTTCAGCCAGATGGCCCGTGAACATGGCGTGCGCTTCCAGCGGAGTTCCTCGTCGCCCGAGCGGGTCACCGGGTCATCGCTGGAACGCCTGCGCGTGACCTATTCGCTGGCGGGCGACTACGACGACATTCGCGCGTTCATCTACGACATCGAGACATCGCCAGATTTTCTGGTCATCGAGAACGTCGTTCTGGCGGAAGGGTCGAACGATCAGTCGTCGCTCGTACTCAGCCTGAATCTGTCCACTTATTACAGGGGCATGTCCGGTGGGTAGTAGCCGCCGCACGCTGTTGCTGGGGATTGCCGCCGTTGTGGCTCTGGCAGCGTTGGCCTGGTCGTGGTTGGGGGCACCGGGATCGGAACCGGTAGCGGCTTCGTCACCGGCGGCCGGCAGACGGGCCAGTGCGTCTGAAGTGTTACCGCAGGCCGAAGCGGTGCGTCTGGATGCGCTGAGCGCACGGCGGACGGCACCTGGGGATGCCGTACGCAACCCGTTCCGGTTTGGCCGCGCCCCGGCAGCGGCCGTCTCAGGCGGCCCGGCACGGCCGGCAGACGAGTCGTCGGCGCCGGTGTTCGAGCCAGCCAGGCCGTTGGTGCCGGCGGGACCGCCACCTCCGCCGCCGATCACGTTGAAGTTCATCGGGCTGGTGACGAAAGCGGACGGCACGAAGCTGGCGGTGTTGAGCGCCGGTGAAGGCCAGGTGCCGTTGCACGGGAAGGAAGGCGATATCATCGACGGCCGGTATCGCATCGTGAGCATCGGTCTCGAATCGGTGGACGTGGCGTACCTCGATGGCCGCGGACGCCAGACGATCAAGCTGACGGGACAGTAAGCGCGAGGGAAGGCAAAAAGACGGCATGGTGTCGACATTGGTGCGGCGTTCGATGGTGATGGTCCTGCTGGCGGCGGTCGTGGCCGGGTG
>CAZZGM010000582.1:0-2003 GCA_964653955.1 uncultured Bifidobacteriaceae bacterium
AGTGCGAAAACCTGCAGCGTATGGGCGCCTTCAAGTTTCGCGGTGCCTACAACACACTGGTACAGTTCACGCCCGAGCAGAGAGAGCGCGGCGCGCTGGCATTCTCGAGCGGCAACCACGCGCAGGCCGTAGCGCTGGCGGCGCGGCTGCTCGGCATGCCGGCGGTGATCGTCATGCCGGCGGACGCCCCCGCGCCCAAACTTGCTGCAACGCATGAATATGGCGCCGAGGTCGTGCTGTATGACCGCTACACCGAGGATCGCGAAGTCGTCAGCCGGCGCATTGCTGGTGAGCGCGGCATGACGCTGGTGCCGCCGTTCAATCACGCCCACGTCATGGCCGGGCAGGGAACCGCGGCGCTGGAACTTGTGGAGCAGGTGCGCGACCTCGACGGTGGCGGACTGGACCTGCTGATTGCCTGCGTCGGTGGCGGCGGACTGATGGCGGGCAGCGCGGTGGCGGTGCGCCACCTGCTGCCCGGCTGCCGCGTGATTGGCGTGGAGCCCGAAGCCGGCAACGACGTCCAGCAGAGCCTGCGGCGCGGTGAAATCGTCGGCATCGACGTGCCGCGCACCATTGCCGACGGCGCCCAGACGCAGCGCACCGGCGACCTCACGTTCCCCGTCATCCAGGCTCTCGTCGAAGACATCGTCACCGTGCGCGACGAGGATCTGGTGGAGGCGATGCGGTTTTTTGCCGCGCGGATGAAGCTGGTCGTGGAACCCACCGGCGCGCTGGCCCCTGCCGCCGCGTTTGCCGGCGCCGTGGACATACGCGGCCTCCGTGTGGGCGTGATTCTCAGCGGCGGCAACGTCGACCTGGCGCGTTACGCGGAGTTCCTTGCCGGGAACGGAACGCAATAAACCGCGGGGCTCTGGTGTTCTGCCCCTCGACGAGGCTCGGGGCCACCGCGAGCGAAGTCGAGGGTTCACCCGCGCGGCGGTGGGAGCGCGGGCCGCAGCCAGGAGCCGACGCTCGAATCCGCGCCCACGCCCGCTCGTCCGGCGCGCCTACTGCTGACCGCGCCACTCCGAAACGGACGGAGCTGGCGCGGGCCAGCCTCCCGGCCGTGAACGCGGATTCCGCCTGGCGCCCCTCGCGTCGCTCCTAAGGCTGCGGCCCACGCTCACCGCCGCGCGGGTGCGGCTGCTATGAGCCGACGTGAACATGCTGACCGGCGGGCCGCTCCGGTCGGCGAGGGGCCACGACGCCCCGCCGGGTAGCCATCGCCGGCACTATGCGAGGCCTTCGGGCACGGGTTCTTCAGGCTCCGGCTCCTCGGGCGGTTCGAAGCGGCGATAGAGGAGAGGCACCACAATCAGCGTCAGCAGCGTCGAGGTGAACAGGCCCCCAATCACCACGATGGCCAGTGGCCGCTGCACCTCGGAGCCCGAACCCGTGGCAAAGAGGAACGGCACCAGACCGAGCGCCGCCACCGTGGCCGTCATCATTACCGGCCGCAACCGCTGCTGTCCTCCCGTCCGCACCGCATCGTCCTGGGCGAGGCCCTCGGCGCGAAGCTGGCGGATGGAGGAGACCAGCACCACACCGTTCAGCACGGCAATGCCCCACAGCGCGATGAAGCCCACCGACGCGGGGACGGACAGGTACTCGCCGCTGAAGAACAACGCGGCAATGCCGCCAATCGATGCGAACGGCAGCACCAGGATGATGAGCGCCGCCAGCCGCAGCGAGCGGAACAGCAGGAACAGCAGGAAGTAGATGGCGCCGATGGTGACGGGCACGATGACCATCAGGTGGGCACGCGCGCGCTCGAGGTTCTGGAACTGCCCGCCCCACTCGTAGTAATAGCCCGGCGGCAGGCTCACCTGCGCGCGGACCGTCTGCTGCAGTTCGGCGACGTAGCCGCCGAGGTCCCGATTCTGTACGTTGATGCCGACGACGATACGGCGCTTCGACATTTCACGTCGAATCTGTGACGCACCTTCCATCAGCTCGATGCGGGCCAGGCTCTCGAGCGGAATCTGCTTGCCGTCGGCGGC
>CAZZGM010000583.1:0-1993 GCA_964653955.1 uncultured Bifidobacteriaceae bacterium
GCCGGATACGCCCGACACCTACGTCCACCGCGTCGGCCGCACCGGCCGCGCCGGCGCCGCCGGCCATGCCGTCACGCTGGTGTCGGCCGCCGAAGAACGGACGTGGCGCGCCGTCGAACAGGCCGTGGGGTTCGATGTCGTCTGAGATGAACCCCAACGATCGATTCCAGTCGTGCCGCTGGCGCAAGGCCGCTGAAAACGGTTCGCCCGAACACTGTGGCCATCGCGACGTGCTGCCCATGGCCGGTACCACCGGCTTCAATGCCGAAGCCTGGTGCGGCGACTGCGGCTACTACAAGGCCCGCCGCATCACCCGCAAGCGCGAAGAGCCTGCGCCGGAGCGTCTGAGCGACTGGTAGCCCGCCTTCGCGACCGGGGGTCTCCGCTGAGTCGCTACGGCGAGATGTTCGAGGCAATTAGTCCGAGAACTCGCGGGCGAGGTCAATCCACTCGCCGGCCGGCGCCAGGCGCTGATACGCCTGCCAGTGCGCGCGGGCATCGGACGAGCGCCCCATCTTCTCGAGCGTGACCGCCAGATAAAAATGCGCGTCGGCGTAGCCGGCGTTCAGCCCCAGCGCCTCGCGGTAACACGCTTCGGCGTCGATGTACCGTCCACGATCGTGGTGGATGTTGCCGAGGTTGAAATAGGCCTCGAAGTACGTGGGATCCAGGCCGATGGCGCGTTCGTAGAGCGCCTGCGCTTCCACGAGCTCTTCGTTGGAATAGCGGATGTTGGCCAGATTGATGATGGCCGCCACCAGGTCGGGATCGTGTTCGAGCGCTCGCCGATACGCACGTGCCGCATCCTCCATCCGCTCCGCCGTCCCATCGTCCAGCAGCGATCCCATGAGGAAGTAATGTTCGGCCGTGCTCAGCGGGCGTTCGGCCCCACGCGTGGTCGAGGTTCGTGTGGCCTCGTCGCTGGCCCAGGCTTCGAGCTGCGAGCGCTGCGACATCTGCGGCGCGGTGTCCTGGCTCTGGGCCATGCGCCGGCGCGGACGCAGTTCGACAATGCGTGCCTGATGCGCATCGAGACGGAAGTCGAACGCCAGTTGCCCGGTACGCGCCGCCTGCATGTCGCGCAGCACGGCGCGGAACGTACCGCCTCCCTGCAGTGAGGTATGCAACTGGCGCAGCGTCGTGAGATCGGTAAACGCGAACCAGTGGTCGATGTCGTTCCGGAACGCCGGACGGATGAAGCCCCACTTCTGCAGATAGCGGAGATGGTCCTCGCGCAGACGCGGATACATGGCGAGGATGTCCTTCTGCCCGTAGTAGTGCGAGCGGGCATCCAGGCGATCGAGGGCACCGACAATGCCGCAGAAGGCGCGTTCGTGCACCAGGCGCGGGCGTCCGGGCTGGCCGGCCGCCACCTGCAGGGCGCGGCGCAGCTTCTGCGCGGCGGGACGCGCATCCGCGGCCAGGGCTTCGGCCGACGGCACGCCGTCGGGCCAGGTGTCGCCTCCGACCACCACCATGGTCGTACGTGCCGTGACGTCTTCGTCACAGGCAGCGCCGAGCCGTTCGACGGCGGCACGGGCGTCACGGCCACGAATCGACCACAGCCGGCCGGCGAACACCACGGTTTCGCCTGCCAGTGGACTCGGCCCCGGATGATCGGACGGAAACTCTCGCATGCGCGGCAGGTCCACCATGGTGCAGAACGTGGGCGATGTCAACGGCACACGCCGCTGAGCGCCAATGCTGGAACGTGGGCGTGCGTTGATACGCTCCGCTAGACGTGGGTGAGGTCCGCTTCGGCCGTGTCGAGGACGTGCTCGAACCAGAGATTCGAGATCTTCTCCTGCACGCTGTTCTGCCGGAGCCGCGCGTGCAGGTTGTCGAAGTCGACACGGTCGAGATCCTGGTCCTGGTTGTAGCAGGAGAAGATGAACTCCTCGCGGCCGGTCTCCGGATCGACGTGGCGCTGGAGACACTGCGCGCACACTTCCTTCATCATGCACTGCATGGGCGAGTTGATGCTGCCGATGCC
>CAZZGM010000584.1:0-1992 GCA_964653955.1 uncultured Bifidobacteriaceae bacterium
GCCAGCGCGTCCGAGACGAATCCGGGAAGCGTCAGGTCCAGGCCGCGGCTGAGCGCGTCGGCGGCGAGGCCGCGCGACCAGCTGTCGAGGGCGCCCAGCCAGACGAAGCGCGCGCCGGGCCGGCGTTCGGCAATCGCTGCCGCCGCCTCGAGGAACAGGTCGAACCCCTTGCGCCGGTCGGCGTGGCCGGCACCAATGAACACCGGCTGTCCTTCGCCACGCATCTGCCGCGTCACGCGCCGGAAGGCCTCGAGCGACGTCGGCGGCAGCATGATACCGGGACGAATCGCGTCCAGCGGCCCAAGGTCGTCCTTCAGACCATCGGCCATCCGCGGCACCGAGGCAATCAGCGTCGCGCCCGCGTCACGGGCGGCCCTGATACCCGGCAACAGATTCTGATCGCGGATGTAGTCGCCCATCTCGTGCAGCAGGATCGTGCACCGGTGCCCCGCTCCCGCCAGCGGCAGTGCCAGACCGGCAGCGGCCGCCGTGTTGATCAGCACTGTCGTCCCAGCAGGAAGTCCGGCGGCCAGTCCCTCGAGGTTCCAGCCCTCGGCAACGATGACGACCGGACCCAGTTCGTGGAAGCGGGAAACAAGAGGGCCCGCCCAATTGAGAACAAATACCGGCTGCTGCCCTCTGGCGGCCATCGCCCTGGCCAAATCGAGTGTCAGCATGGGCACACCGGCGGGCTGAGCGTCGTGCGCACACAGCAGCAGCGGTCGCACGAGGCCGGTCATCATCCGCACGATCTGTTCCTGCGATGCTTCACGGGAACGCGGCCGAGGCACGGGCAGCAGGCCGACACGCTCGCCTTCCGTGACGAAGTGACGAAACGGATGACGCTGTTCCAGCGCAAGATAGCAACGCTGATAGAACACGGCATCGAACGCGGCCGAGGGTGAACGAACCTCGCCATCACCCAACGCAAAAAAATGCAGAACGGCCCGCGCACCCAGGTGGGCAGATCCGGATACCGCGACACGTAGTAGGCCGGATCGATCAGCGGATGGGGTTGGCGGACGTCACCTGCCTCGATGCGTGCCAGAAAATCTTCGACCGCCGTCCGTGCCCCGCGCGCCTGCCAGTCGGGATACCGCGTCCGGTAGTACCGCGTCGAAAAATACGGACAGGGATCCAGGCCGGCCCGGTCGCCCTCGGCGACGAAATGCGCGAAAGTGCCCTCGGTGCCGAGACCATGGCGCGTACGATAGTAACGTTCGTCAAACGCAGATTCGACCATGCACGTTGACGCCTCCGGTTGGCGCGGTCTATTTATACCTGCATCGTGCCGGACTGTCTGCTCGAACCTTGCCGATCGTGCGCGCGCGCTCGAGTCTCGACGAACTGGATACCGAGGGCGTCGAGATGAGTGCCAGCCAACCAGCCGAGCCCGCCACCGTCGAGGACATCATCAAGCTGCACCGGCTGTGCCTGGGCCGGACACCGCACGCTGACGAGATGGCCGCCCACCTCGATCACGAGCTACTGGACGTGGCCCGTTGCCTGATTGCGTCACCGGAATTCGCCCTTCATGTTCATGCCGCCTGTCCTGAGTCGGCAGCGCCGGAAACTGACGACGACATGTCCGACGACCTGCCGTCGTGGCTGCAGTGCCGCTTTGGCGTCGTGCTCCCATCGACATCCTGCGGCCGGCGCGCCGCGCTGGTACTCCTGCTGAAGACGGTGCTGCCGCTGTGGACGGCATTCAGACGGCGGTTCGGCCGCGATGCACCGGAGCTGCTCACCCGGCTCGCCATGGCGCACGGAGCCGAAGCCATCAGCTGGCGTGGCTTCATCGACGTCTGCTCCGAGCAGCTCATACGAGGCTGGGTCCTGCGGCAGCCGGATATGGGGCCGGTACGGCTGGCGCTGTACTTCAACGACTTCCTGCTGCTGAGAAACGAGGCATCGTTGTTTCGTCGTGACGTGGCCGAAGCCACCGGCGGCTCCGGCCTCTGTGGTTTCGAGTTCCACCCACGAATTGGTCCT
>CAZZGM010000585.1:0-1236 GCA_964653955.1 uncultured Bifidobacteriaceae bacterium
ACCACCAAGCAGTACCGCTTCCGATCGCGGCCGTGGGACAACCCGCATGCCGTGGACACCACCTGCACGCTGTGCTCGAAGGGCTGCAGCACGACGGCCTGGCTGAAGGCCAAGCCGGAGTGGGCCAAGGGGTCGCGCCTGGTTCGGATCACGCCGCGCTACAACCCGGCCGTCAATGACTTCTGGATGTGCGACGTCGGCCGTTTCCAGTACCTGTGGGTGGAAGGCGACAACCGCCTGCGTCGTCCACTGCTGCTGGCCAAGGATGGCGTGCAGCAGACGGTGACCTGGAAGGACGCGCTCATCAAGGTGCGCGATCTGCTGAACGCAGCCGGAAGGAAGGACCCTTCGTCGGTGCGCATGCTGGCCTCCGCTCATGCGTCGCACGAAGAACTGTTCCTCCTGAAGCGGCTCGCCGTGGATATGAAGGGCGACGAAGGTGCCGCGCACGTCCACGTTGCGTGGAAGCGCAGCGAGAAGGCGCAGCCGGCCGGTACCAAGTTCCGCGTGCCGGCCACGGATGCACCAAACGTGTCGGGCGCCCAGGCACTCGGCCTGCCCGTCGGTGCGGGCCTCGAAGGCGATGCCGACCTTTCCGGATTGCGGACGGCCGTCGACCAGGGCCGTGTGGCCGTGCTCTACGTGCTCGACCCCGGACCCGACGGATCGATGGGTGACCTCGAATGGCTCGCCGACGCCCGCAAGAGCGGACGCCTGCCCGTCCTCATCTACCAGGGCGTGCTGGCCACCTCCCTCTCGAAGGTGGCCGACGTCGTCCTGCCCGGTGCGGCGTGGGTGGAGAAGGACGCCACCTACACCAACGATCAGGGTCACGTGCAGGCCGTGTCGCGCGCCATCAACCCGCCGGGGGAAGCCGTCGAAGACTGGCAGATTCTCACCAGCGTGGCCGCCGCCCTGGGGCTGCCGTACACCTATACGACGTCGCAGCAGGTGCGTGCGGATGTCGCACAGGCGTTGTCCGCCAACCCGGCGTACGCCGCACTGGCCGACCAGACTTTCAACCGTCCCGTGACCGCGGAGCACTGGCTGCAGGCCAGCAATCCGATGGAGCGGATGAAGTGGCACGACATGTTCGAGGACCTGCCTCCCGTGAAGGGCCACAACGTCCAGATGGAACGGGCACCGCAGCCGTCCGTCATCCCGCTGCGCCTGGTGACCGAAGAAATCGCACGCGCGTCCGAGTAGGCGCGGGCGGGGTATGCTGAGCCGGCATGT
>CAZZGM010000585.1:1246-1985 GCA_964653955.1 uncultured Bifidobacteriaceae bacterium
CGACGTTCCGTACGTGTAGGCCTCGTGCTGTTGACCCTCGCGCTCACTGCTGCCGCGGTGTGGCGCGCCACGAGCAACGAACTGGTCCGGGGCCGCGCGCGGCTGGCCGCACAGCAGGATGATGCCGCGGTGGCCGAGGCCATCTTCGGCCTGGCCGACCTGCGCGCCTCCATTTACGCCACGCTCGTCCCGTCGCAGGGTGACTTCTGGCCGGCGCGTGCGGCAGAGCAGATTGACGACCTGCGCGCGCGGCTGATTGACATCGACGCGCAGTCGAGTGCCGTTGGCCTCCCGCTGGCGGCATCACTCGATCGACTCGATCGAGTGGCCGACACCGCCATTCGTACACGTCAGCTGGTCGCCGCCGGCCGCACCACCGACGCGGCGCCGGTTGCGCTGACCGAAGCCCGCGAACTCATCGAAGCCATGACATCGGACCTGTCCGCGGCGCGGCAGTTCCTCGCGCGTGCGGCTGCGTCGCGTGAAGCGGGCCTGGCCAATGAGCTGTCGCTGCTGACCGGTGCGGTGATGTCGATCTGGATTGCCGCGCTCATCGTCCTAGTGCCTGTGCCACGGCCTCCGGCATCCGCACCACTCGAAACCTTGTCGTTGCGATCGGATATCGACAACGCCGGGAGCACCGGTATCGATGCCGTGGCAGCATCGAGCCTGCGGGAAACCGTCAGCGATCCCGTGGAGCCAGCGGTGGCCGCCGAGCCAGTGGTTGTCGAAACAGCGC
>CAZZGM010000586.1:0-1975 GCA_964653955.1 uncultured Bifidobacteriaceae bacterium
GGCCCGGTCGCCGGCCTCACGCACCGCACCACGCACCATCACGGTGCCATCGTAAATTTCCGGTACTTCCTGCTCGAACAGCTTGATGAGCAGGGCCGGGTCCGTGCGCGACAGCACAATCTGTGGCCCCTTGGCGGCCTTGCCGACCGAACGGATGACGGCGCGCATCCGATCGCCCTGCGCGTAGCTTTCGGCGCGCGACTGTTCCTTGCGGGGCAGGATGCCTTCGTGGCGGCCGAGTTCGACGATGATGTCGCCCTGCTCGAACCGCTTGACGATGCCGCTCATGACGTCGCCGACGCGCTGGTTGTACTCGGCAAACACGTTTTCGCGTTCGGCCTCACGCACCTTCTGGAAGATGACCTGCTTGGCCGTCTGCGCGGCAATGCGGCCCAGGACATCGGTGCGCTTGGGGAACTCGATCTGGTAGCCGGCCTCGACCTCCGCATCCTCGCCGTAGATTTCCTTGGCCTCGGCCACGGAAATTTCGACGTCGGGATTGGTCACCTCGTCGACGATGGTCTTGACCGCGAAGAGCTCGATCTGGCCGTTCTCGGGGTTGAACTTGGCTTTCAGCTCCTCGGCCGTCTTGTAGAACTTGCGCGAAGCGGTGAGCACCGCTTCTTCCATCGCCTGGATGACGACCTCGGGCTCGATGCCTTTTTCCTTGGCCAGGGCCTCGATGGTCTGCAGCAGCGGATTCGTGCTCATGTCAGGTCAGAACTCCACGTCGAGGCGCGCACGGGTGACCAGCCGCAGGGGCAGGCGCACCGGCTTTCCGCCTTCCGATTCGAACAACACGTCCTCGCCGTCCATGCCCTGGATGCGGCCCGCAAATGCCGTCTGCCGGGCCACCGGCTCGGACAGGACGATCTTTGCCCTTCGGCCCGCAAAACGCCGGTAGTCGTCGGCGTGCCGCAGCGGCCGGTCGAGCCCGGGCGACGAAACCTCGAGCGTGTACCGGTCTTCCGGTACCGCATCCTCGACGTCCAGCCAGGCCCCGAGGTCTTCGGCGACCCGTGCACAGTCATCCAGGCTGACGCTGTCCTCGGCAGTTGCGTTCGACCCCGGGCGATCGAGAATGACGCGCAGGATGTGCTGCCGTCCCTCGCGCCGCATCTCGACGTCGAAGATGTCCAGGCCGTAGCTGGCAGCAATCCGTGCCGCCGCTTCGCGGACACGCTCGAGCGCGCCCAAAAACAGCCCCCTAAACAGAAAAAGTGGGCAACCTAGGCCCACTCTGGTTTCCCAGACTCAGAACCGAACCGTGATCATAACACGAAGGGACCACAGCGGTCCCTTGAGCGGACTCCGTTCTGGTCCCCTTGCCGCAGGGGGAGCGGGGAGGACAGCCGGGCGCCGGGGGCTCAGTCGACCGCGAGGGCGAGTGGGCGGGCCACCAGGTCGTAGGCGTCGGCGCCGACGATTTCCACGTCCAGCAGCCGCCCGGGCTGGAGGTCGTCCGGGTCGGCGTCCGTCAGGTACACCACCGGGTCGATGTCCGGAGCCTGGCCGGCCAGCCGGCCGCGCCACACCCACTCGTGTTCCGGCGCCGGGCCATCCACCATCAACCGCACGTGTGCGCCGACGCGGGTCTGCTGGCGGGCGTGCACCAGCCGGCGCTGCGTGGCCATGACGCGCGCCTGCCGCGCCGCCTTCACCTCGTCCGGCACATCGTCCACGAGGTCGAACGCCGAGGTGCCTTCCTCATGGGAGTAGGTGAAGACGCCGACGTGGTCGAAGCCCATGTCGATGACGAACTGCTCGAGCACGTCCACATCGGCCTCGGTTTCTCCGGGGAACCCGACAATGAACGTGGTCCGGAGGCTGACGTCCGGAATGCGGGTGCGGATGTTGGTGAGCAGGCGTTCGTACGAAGCACGCGTGCCGGGCCGCTTCATCCGCTTGAGGACCGCGTCGGAGGCGTGCTGGAGCGGCAGGTCGATGTACTTGCAGACCTTGTCCAGCTCCGCCA
>CAZZGM010000587.1:0-1960 GCA_964653955.1 uncultured Bifidobacteriaceae bacterium
ACGCGTCCATGGTGGGGCGCACGATCGTGCTCGACGAGGTGCCACGCACCGTCATTGGCGTGGTACCCGCCGGCGCGTGGATGATCCGGGATGACATGTTCTTCGTGCCGGCTGTCCTGCAGCCGGGCACGGACCGCGCGGCCCGGTCGCCACACTGGGCGATGGTCATCGGGCGCCTTGCGCCCGGCGTCAGCGTGGCGCAGGCGGACATCGAGCTCGACACCATCAAGGCGCGGTTGACGGACGAATATCCCCCGTTCAAGCAGAACTGGAGCGTCGGCGTACGCCCGGTCATCGACGTCATCGGGGGCGTCACACGAACGCCGCTGTTCATCGTGCTGGGCGCCGTATCGCTCGTGCTGCTGATCGCATGCGTGAACGTCGCCAACCTGGTGCTTGCGCGCGGCCAGCAGCGGCAGCAGGAACTGGCCGTGCGCGCCGCGATCGGCGCTGGCAGCAGCCGCCTCGTCCGGCAAGTCATGGCCGAAAATCTGGTACTGGCACTTGCCGGCGGTGCGGCGGGCATCGCCGTCGCCTACGCTGGTGTCGGGCTCCTGCAGCAACTGGGCGCGAACATCATGCCCCTGACTCTCACGCCGGCCATCAACTCGGGCGTACTCCTGTTCTCGCTGATCGTCACTGTCGGGACCGGATCGCTCGTCGGGCTGCTGCCTGCGCTCCGTGCCCGGCGTCCGGACCTCAACCGCACGCTGACGAGCGGCGGCCGCGGCGCCACGTCCGCCGGTCAGCAGCGCACACAGGCTGCGCTCATCGTCGCGGAAGTGGCCCTGACGGTCGTGCTGCTGGCGAGCGCGGGGCTGCTGCTGCGCAGCCTGGCGAACGCCGTATCCGCCGACTCCGGCTTCGAGCCCGAGCGTGTGCTCGCGCTCGACATGTCCCTGCCGGACGCGACCTATGAATCGCACGAGAAACGCCTGTCGTTCATCACGGCGGTGCTGGAGCGCCTTCGAAACCTCGGCGGCGTGGAGACCGCAGGCGCCGGGATGGCGATTCCGTTCAGCGGTGGCGGTTACGGCGAGTACTTCAGCCGTCCCGGCGCCCCAGAAGAAGACCGCGTGCTCGGCCGGATTGACTACGTCTCGCCAGGCTACCTGGAGGCGCTCGGCGCGCGCCTGATGTCCGGCCGGCCGCTCGCGGATGCCGACAATCGGACGAACGGTCCGCGTGTGGCCGTCATCAACGCAACAACGGCACAGCGGTTCTTCCCGGACGAGGATCCGGTCGGCCGCGCGATTCGCATCGTGGGCGACGAGTGGCAAATCGTGGGCGTTGTAGCCGACGTGGTCGATCGACGTCTCGACCTCGCACGCGGTGTGTTCGCGTACGGGCCGTTGGCGCTCAACACCAGCGGGGTTTCCCTCGTTATCCGCACGCCGCTGCCGCCGCTGTCGCTGGTCGAACGCGTGCGCAGCGAAGTCGCCCGCGTCGATGCCGGCGTGGCCATCGGCAATCCCCGAGCACTCGATCAGGCCATGGCGGACTCGATGCTGCCGCGCCGGGTGCTCCTCGGTCTCGTCGGCGTGTTCGCCCTCGTCGCGCTGGCGCTGGCGAGCGTCGGCCTCTATGGCGTCATGGCCTATGCCGTGGCAACACGCCACCGCGAAATCGGCATTCGTATCGCATTCGGTGCGGCCCGGGGCACTCTCGTCGGAGACGTGTTGCTGCGAGGTCTCCGCCTGGCGGGCATCGGACTGGCTGTCGGTGTTCCTGGCGCCATCGTGGCCGCGCGCCTGCTGTCGAGCGAGCTCTACGAGGTGGGCGGCAGCGATCCGGTCGTCATCAGCGGAACAATCGGCATGGTGGTCGTGGTGACGCTCGTCGCGTGTCTGCTGCCGACGTGGCGGGCAGCACGTGTGGAACCGGCTATCGCCTTGCGCGCGGAATAGGACACGCCAATGCGGCCATGGGATGTGAAGCGGCTGTTCCGGTTTCCGTCACG
>CAZZGM010000588.1:0-1471 GCA_964653955.1 uncultured Bifidobacteriaceae bacterium
GCCGCGCGGACTGGAGTGGCTGCATCCCATGGCGCGCGGCCACACAGCGGCTTCGGGCGTCTCCGCACGACGCACCACAACCGTCGACGCCGAACGCGAACCGCGCGCCGCAGCCACTGGCGCCACCGCCGCCAATGCGACCGCCGCCGCGTCAAACACCAGAGCCCGCCCGTCACCGGTGCCGGCGGCGCCGCCGTTCACACCAGCTGCGCCACTCCCGGCACCCGCCGACGACGCGGTAGCAGCAACTCCGGAGCCCAGCACCGTTGGTCCATCGTCCGGATACCGGCCGCCCAGCTGGCGGGCCGCATCGGCACCCAGCTTCGACGCGACCGCCGCACGGACCAGCTCGGCCTGATGGTTTTCGGACAGCCGCCAGGCGAACAGCCGGCCCACCGCCAGCGAATCCACCGGCGTCCATTCCACCGGCGCCATGCCGAGCAACTGCATCTCGAGGGGACGCTGCCGGCCGCTCAGCCCCCTCGTCACCGCGTTGACACCCTCGGCGTATCGTTCGAGCGCCGTCCGCACCGGCCCCGTCATACGCGACCACTCGGCCTCGGCACCCGCGCGCAGGTTCAGCGTGAGAAACCGCTTGTCGATGGGGAGTGTCGACTCGCCCAGCACTTCGGACAGGCGTCCGGCGGTGACGCGCCGGTACAGCTCCATCTGCCAGAGGCGGTCGCGCGCGTGGAGCACGCCGGCTGCAAACCAGGCGTCCTCGGGATCGCGCGCATACAGGTGGGGAACGCCGTGGCCGTCAAACACCACCTCCACGGGATCGATCAGACCGGGAGCGGCCACCTCGCCGTCCAAACGTGGCAGTGACTGGCGGATCCACCACCATCCACCAGCGCCCGCGAGGGCGAGGAGGACCAGCAGGGCAATGAGCAGCAGGCGCTTCAACTTATGCTCGGCTCCCGGGCACGCTTGCCGCCCCGTGGCCATTCGACTAGGATGGGGGGCTGTCGTCCCTATGTGACGACGGGTCTAGAGCTTACACCGTTTCCCAAACATATCGGAGCGACACCGTGATCGAAGTAGATCACCTCTCCAAGCGCTACGGTTCCTTTACGGCCGTGGACGACGTCAGTTTCCGGGTGGAATCCGGACAGATTCTTGGCTTCCTCGGTCCCAACGGGGCCGGGAAGACCACGACCATGCGCATCATCACCGGCTACATGCCCGCCACCAGCGGCAAAGCGGTCGTGGCCGGCTACGACGTCTTCGATCAACCCATCGAAGCGAAGAAGCGCACCGGCTACCTGCCGGAAACCCCGCCGCTGTACCCGGACATGACGGTGCGCGAGTACCTGACCTTCGTCGCGAAAATCAAGGGCGTGCGCAGCCACGTCCGCGACCGCGTGGACGAGGTCATGAAGCGCACGTGGGTGGCCGACATGGCCAACCGCCACTGCGCCAAGCTCTCCAAGGGCTACAAGCAGCGCACCGGGCTCGCGCACCACAACGA
>CAZZGM010000588.1:1481-1954 GCA_964653955.1 uncultured Bifidobacteriaceae bacterium
CACAAGCCCGACGTGCTGGTGCTGGACGAGCCCACCGCCGGCCTCGACCCGAAGCAGATCATCGAGACACGGCAGCTCATCCGCGAGCTGGCCGGCACGCACACCATCGTGCTCAGCACGCACATCCTCCCCGAGGTGTCGCAGACCTGCCAGCGCGTGGTCATCATCAACAAGGGCCGCGTCGTCGCGGTGGACTCGCCCGACAACCTGACGCAGCGCATGCAGGGTGCGGCCACGGTGTTCGTCCAGGCCGACGGCCCGGCGGCCGACGTGGAAGCGGCGCTCCAGAACGTGAGCGGCGTGACGCGCGTCGTCACCGCCGAACCGAAGGGCGACGTGGCGAGCTTCGAGGTCGATACCGAGAAGGGCGCGGACCTGCGCCGCGAACTGGCGGCCACGGTCGTCACGCGCGGCTGGGGCCTGCTGGAACTGCGGTCCATGCGGATGAGCCTCGAGGACATCTTCCTCAGCGT
>CAZZGM010000589.1:0-1949 GCA_964653955.1 uncultured Bifidobacteriaceae bacterium
TCTGTCGGTCATTCCCGACACGTGGCGCCGTCCGTCCGAACCGTTCCTGAAGATGCTCGAGGATCCGAACCATGGGTGGTTCAAGGAACAGTTCGCCTTCATGAACGAGATCCCGCGCTCGCGGTACGAGTTCGTGCTGAAGCTCCACGACGAGCAGCGCCGCCTGGCGGCCGCCGGTGACCCGGCGGCCACGCTGACCAACGTGCGGTGGACGGGCACCATGGCGTATGCGGCCGTGGAAAGCTACGAACGCATGCTGTCCGGGATGCGCCGCTACCGCGAGCTGAAGTCGCGCGGTGAGGATACGCGGTTCGTCGAGCTCGAACTCGCGTTCTACATGGGGTGGACGGGCCACTACACCGGCGACGGCGCGCAGCCGTTGCACGACACCATTCACCACGATGGCTGGCAGGGGCCGAACCCGAAGGGCTACACCACCGATCCACGCGTGCACGGACTGTTCGAGTCGCGCTTCGTCGATATGATGCAGCTCGAAGGCGCGGACCTCGAACCGCACGTGCCGCCGGTGCGTGTGCTCGAGGACCCATTCACGGCCATCCTCGCGCATCTGGACGAGGCCGGCAGCTACACGGAAGAGGTGTATCAGCTGGAGAAGAGTGGCGCCCTTGCGGACGCGTCGCACGCTGGTGCGCGCAAACTGGTGATCCAGCAGGCGTCGCGCGGGGCGGCGCTGCTGCGAGATCTGGCGCACACGGCGTGGGTGCGGAGCGGCGAACCGCCGGTCAACGATCCGGACGGCAATCCCATCACGCCGGATCATCCGCGCTACAACCCGGCGACGGGCAGCGCGCCCGCGCATGTGCCCGTGCCGGGCGCATCGGCGCCTGGACCGAGGCCCGGACGCGACTGGGAGCCGGTGGCATTGGCCGATCCGGTACTCGGGAAGAACTTCTATCTGTTCGAGGCGATCGCGAAGAGGCCAGAGGTCTTGCGCGTCGTCGAGGCCGCGCCCGATCTCCAGGCCGTACGGACGAAACGGCTCGAAGCGCTGGCACGTGCCGCCGGAGGCTGCGGTTCAGACATGGCGTGCCATGCCGATGCCTTCAAGTGGTCCATGGATGACATTGCCGCCGCGGAGCGGGCGCTGTCGCGGTTGGTGCAGGCCGACGCGCAGGTGCGGGCGTTCGTGGCCGGGCCGCTGCGCACGTCGGGGATGTTCCAGGCGTATGCCGACCAGCCGGACGAGGCACTCCTGACGGGCGCATGGCGCGAAGCCGCCGTCGGGCTCAACCGGATTGTCGATGTCTATCTGCTGGGGCAGGCACCGCTCTATCCGAAGATTGATTCGGTGTCATACGAACCGGCCTCGGACAGCTATCGCGGCCTGATCGAAACCATGACCGCCGTACTGCACGAACGGCGCGACGAGTTGACGACGTTTTATGCGCCGGCGCTCGGCTTTGCCGGCCGCCTGCTCGACGCCAACCGCCGCGACGAGGCCGGCCGGCACGAGCCGCTGCACGAAGGGGAAAACGCCGCCGCGTATCGCCGCGTTGCCACAACGGACTTCGAGCGCTTTCCGTATGCGGCCATTCTGGTGCCCGGTGCCGGCCCTGATCGTCCAGACGTGGCGCTGGACCCGCGCGCGAAAGCACGCGTCGAACTGGCCGTCGTCCGTTACAAGTCCGGTCGCGCGCCGTTCATCATCGTCTCGGGCGGATACGTGCACCCGAACCAGACGCCGTTTGCCGAAGCGCTGGAGATGAAGAAGGCGTTGGTTCACGAGTTTGGTGTGCCGCCAGAAGCCGTGCTGGTGGACCCGCACGCGCGGCACACCACCACGAACCTGAGGAACGCGTCGAGGCTTGCGCTGCGGTATGGCTTTCCGGCGGCCAAGCCGATGCTCATCACCACCGATCAGTGGCAGAGCGCCTACATCACGAGTGACGAGTTCCGGGATCGATGCCTGCGTGAGCTGGGCTATCAGC